>CAZXVB010000100.1:0-8685 GCA_964643875.1 uncultured Anaerolineales bacterium
GGTCGGCCTGCGCCGACCAGCGCGTCGGCGTAGGCCGACGCGCGGCGCAAAGCGCTCAAAGAGGCCGATTTCAATCGGGCTGAAATGAAACGCACCCAAATTATTTAGAACAAACCTCTGCGTTGTAGCGGTTCCATCAACCAGCGGGCAAGCGGCGGCACGAGGAGTACATTGGTCGGCAGTGTAGCCAGCAATGTGCGCGCAACGACAGGGAAAAACTCCTCCCATCGCCCTAATTCGATCTCCACGGCCAGCCCAATCGTCAGCCCGGCCACTCCGCAGGCGATGATCACCGCTGCTAACGTGGCTTGCCAGCGGCGGGGGTCCTTCACCATCGAGGCAGGCAGAATACCCAGTAAGGCATACCCCACTACGACGCCCCACCAACCCACGCCAAGGGTGTTCAGGGCATAACTTATCAGAATGCCGGTGGCACCGGCTACCCCCCCCACCCATGGCCCCAACAACAATCCCAGCAGGGAGGGCATAAAGGAAAAGAAGGAGCCAATAGCCAGCAAACCGCCTCCGATCATCCCTAGGCCGAACTTTACCATGTTCATCCTGCCGCTATCGGCGGCCGATGAAGCCCGTACTGCGGATGGGGCGGACAAGGACCATGCCGCAGCTACCGGTGGTGAACCGGCGGTGACGACTCCCTCCACCGGGGGGGCTGTCGGCGAGCCACAGAGGGCCGCCTTCATCTCAGCGGCTGTCTGCCAGCGTTCCTCCGGCTGCTCGGACAAGGCTACGGCAATCGCATCCGCCACATACCCCGGCACGAGAGGGTTGAGCTGACGGACATCGTCGAATTCGAAAGGGTGGACCGTCGGGTCGCGGCCGGTCAACAGATGGTGCAGCATTGCCCCCAGGGCGTAAATGTCGGAGCGGGCATCGGTCTGTCCCCACCCATACTGCTCACGAGGTGCATACCCAACCGTGCCGAAACATTGGGTATCCCCGGCCTTTCCCGGCTTGAAAAGCCGTGCGATCCCGAAGTCAATCAACTTCACCTCCCCGGCGGGCGTGACCATCACATTGGCCGGTTTGATGTCTCGAAAGATGATTGGCGGTGTGTGGCTGTGAAGATACTCCAGCACGTCGCATAACTGCTTGGCCCAATGGAGCACTTCCTCCAGGGGCAGAGGTTCTCCATTTTCACGCTCCAGCCGCTCGGCGAGCGTCTCTCCTTCGATGAAGTCCATCACCAGATATTGCCGGCCTCCTTCCGAGAAGTGGTCTGTTACCCGAGGCAGGTTGGGATGGCTCAAGGTGGCCAACATCATCGCCTCCTGGCGAAAGGTCTGGCGAGCCTGTTGCCGTTCCAGGGGGTCGGTGATGGCGGCGTCGGACATTTCTTTGATGGCCCACATCTTACCGAGGATGTGAACATCGGCAGCCTGGTAGACGGCACCCATTCCCCCACGCCCGACTTGCCGCAGGATGATGTATCGCCCCGCCAGTATGGTCTGTGGGAGCAGTTGACCGGTGGCGCTTCCCGGAGGCGAAGTTGGGTGGGGGGACGGTGGGGTGGTGGAACCCAGCTGAGCGCCGCAACGGGTGCAAAATCGGGAGCGAAGTGGCATATCGGCCCCACACACGGGGCAGCGCTGATGCAATGGCTGCGCGCATTGGGCGCAAAAGCGGGCCGTGTCTCGGTTACTCGTCTGGCAGTAGGGGCACACCTGAGGTGTCACAGGAAGTCCTCTCTTCTTCTTATATCGTGCCCTCAATCTTCGTAGAAGATCAACGTCACCTGACTACATCGGATGATGTCCCCTGTGGAGATGCGCACCGGCTGGCCGGCGGTGAGAGGAGTGCCGTTGAGGAACGTGCCGTTGGTGCTTTTCAGGTCTTCCAGCATCCACTCATCGCCCACGCGGAGCAGACGGGCATGCCGACGGGAAACCCCGGCTTGACGTCCACCGTGGGGTTCCAGGTCTACGGCGGGCGAGAACGCTGCCTGCGGGTCCTCCCGCCCAATGAGTATTTCGTCCTGGGGCGGTAGCGTGATCGTCGCACCGGTGCCGGCCACCATCAGATGCGGCCCGGACACGGCCGACAATGTCCCCAAGCGGGTGGTGGATGTCGGTGGGGCTGAAAGGGTAGCCAGGGATGGTCGGCCGGTCGCACCGGGCACTCGCTCCAGGTCGTTGAGCATCGCGTCCATCGTCGCATATCGAGCAGCGGCATCTCGGGCCATTCCCCGCAGGATGGTGGCCTCCAGCACCGGCGAGATGCGAGGGTTGATATCGCGAGGGGGCACGGGGTCCTGGTAGAGCCGTTTTAACATCATCTCAACAGTCGAATTGCTCTCGAATGGCAGCCGGCCGGTCAACAACTGATACAGGAGCACTGCCAGGCTGTAGATATCCGTGCGTTGGTCAACTTCTTCGCCGGCCGCCTGCTCCGGAGAAAAGTAAGCTGGTGTGCCGATGCTCACCCCAGGGCGAGTAATGCCACGCTGTCCGCCGACTAGCTTGACCAATCCAAAGTCGGCCAGCATGGGCCAGTCGGGGCGGGCCAACAGGATGTTCGCCGGTTTGACGTCCCGATGTACGATCCCCTGAGAATGGGCGTAGGCCAGGGCTTGACCAACGGGAATGATTAACGAAGCGGCGTCGGGCCACTCTATCGGACAACGGCTCAACTGAGCTTTCAGGGTTCCGCCGGGTACATATTCCATCACGATGTACGCTAGTCCCTCTTGCTCACCGTAGTCATAGATTGTCAGGATGTTGGGGTGGCGCAGCGTGGCAATGGCGCGGGCCTCTTGCCGAAAGCGGGCCAGAAACTCCTGGCTGGTGGCATCCGTTGTGTGTAACACTTTGATCGCTACCCAGCGCTCCAGTTGGGGTTGGAAGGCCCGGTACACGGTTGCCATCCCCCCCCGACCGATCTCCTCGACAATTTGATATTGGCCTATCGCCTTACCAATCCAGTGATTCATCGGTTTGGCTCCAATTCCACAAACAGGGTATTGAATGTCGTATATATGGACTTAGTCCTCCAAGGGGATTCTTCCCATGATTTCTGAAACCCGCGATTGATCCCGCTCGACAGGATACCTCCCACGATGTACATTGGCGTATCGTTCAATTGCTTCAGGAGCACCCGTGGGACACCATTCTCTTCCTCTAGCTGGGCTTCCAGGGTGATTGGTTGCTCGAACAGACGCAAGTGGATCGCCACCTCGTCAGGTGCGTGAAAGTCGGCAGAGACATCTTGGACTGCGTCAAGCGCATACAGTTCCAGGAATTCTGCCGTGGCCTCGCTCAACTCGTCCTCGTGCATGGTGAACGTCGTAGCGGCATCCACCGTCAGCCCCCAGTCTATACTGGCAAAGGTTACTTCGACGATTTTGGAAAGCGCAAACGTTGCCCCCAGCAAAACGATGATGGACAGAATTGACGCCGCGATGGTCAACGAAAAGAGGAATTTCGTTATTCCTATCAATACCCGCGCGACTCCAGAGCGGGGGCGATCCCTACGCCTTGCTATTCCGCGAGCCGTTGCCGCCTCCGGGAGGACCGTTGTGCCGGTTCCTTTTTGCCTTTGGATGGTCGGCAGGGTGAACCGCCGGGGGCGGGTCGCCTTCTCAAGGGCGGTCCTCATTGCCCCTGCGGTGGGGAAACGGGCCTTCGGATCAAGGCTGACCGCTCGCATAATGGCGTTAGAGAGGCTCTGTGGGATGGACGGCTTCAATTTGTGCGGCGGTGTGAAGACAAAGGGGTGGGCGGTCGGGTCGTCGCCGGTCAGCAACTCATACAGCGTGGCCCCCAGGGCGTAGATATCGGATTGCGGCGTGGTCTGCCCCTGCCCGGCGTATTGCTCCGGTGGAGCATAGCCGGCCGTGCCCATCTTCAACGTGTCGGTGGATTTGCCGGGGTCGAACAGCCGGGCGACACCAAAGTCAATCAACTGGATTTCTTCATTCGGTGTGAGCATAATATTGGAGGGCTTCAGATCGCGGAAGATGACCGGCGGGGATTGGTTGTGAAGGTACTCCAGCACATTGCACAATTGAATGGCCCACTCCGTTACCTGGGCAGGTGGTAACCCTTGGGGGGATTTCGCCAGACGGTCACTTATAGTTTCCCCTTCGATGTAGTCCATAACCAGGTAAAAGTGACCTGTTTCCTCGAAATAATCGTAGACGTTAGGCAGGTTGGGGTGGTTGAGGTGGGCCAAGATGGCCGCCTCGCGTTGAAATTGCTCTGATGCTAGCGTTTGTTCTTCCGCTGTCGTGTGCGGATCGGGATTTAGTTCTTTGAGAGCACATAGTTTATCGGCCAGGCGTGTGTCCTCCGCCAGGTAGACCTGTCCCATCCCACCGCCGCCTAGCAGCTCGACAATGCGATAGCGATTCTGTAGCATATGCCCCGCTTCAAGCATGGCGACCTCCCGATTCTGTCGGTGAAATCCCTCCGTATCATTCAATTATAACGGGTGCGTTTCATTTCAGTTGGAAAGTGGGCAACCCTCCCGCAGGTTGTCATTTTTCGATGCCAAAACACTCGGTTTTTGAAGGCAAATCCCCGCATAAATCGACTTTGAGTTCAACCTGCGGGAGGGTCTCCAACTCAGTTGAAACACACCCAATTATAACACACATTGGCCCGATGCCCATCACGGCAACGACGGGCACGGAGGCATCTTCAATCTCTGCCCCATGTATAGCTCCGGCTCCCACCGCAGCCCGTTCAAGACAGCCACCCGGTGCGCGTAGTCCTGCAGATCGGGGGGGATGCCCGGTCCCCACTGCTCTGGGCAGTAGCGGCGACAGACGGCGTACAATCCTTCCCCCGGTCGAACGGTAATTACCTCCGGCGTGGGGGAGGCGGCTGGTGTAGGGCGCAGCGTGGCCGTCGGTCGCGGTCCGGCACTCTCCTCCGTGGGCGTGGAAGAGGCCGTGAGTGGAGGCGTAGCTGGTGGTTCGGATGTCGTCGGGAGTGCCGCCGGAGCCGTCATCGCGGCTGCCGTCGTGGCTGTCAGCGTGACTTTCATTGTGGCTGTCGGTGGGTGGGCCGAGCGGTTGAACTGACTTCGGGCCATCCATCCGCCGGCCATGGCCAGCATTCCCACCACTGCCAGCCCGCTTACCAGCAGAGCGATCTGCATTTTGAGGGAAATCGTTCGTCTTTCCGACATTCCGGACATATCGCTACTCCATTGCCACCACGATTACCGAGATGTTGTCCTCTCCACCGGCGCGATTGGCGGCCTTCACCAGGGTATCGCAAACCTGTTGAGGACTATATGCTCCGGAGTCTGTCCGTTCAGCCTCCACAATGGCTTGAATCTCCGTATCCGTCACCATCTCCCATAGGCCATCGGAGCATAGGATCAGCCGATCACCGGCTTGCAACTGGCGGGTAAACGTGTCCACTTCCAAGCGCTGCTTGTGGCCCAGGGAGCGATAGATCTCGTTGCGGCGGGGATGCTGGCGTACATCCTCCGGATTGATTACCCCGGCGTCCACCAGCCGGGCCACCAGTGAATGATCCTGTGTGATCTGTTCGAGACGACCGGCACGCAATAGATAGGCGCGGCTGTCACCGACGTTGGCAATCGTCGCCACGTCGCCGATGATGAGGGCTGCCGTGACCGTGGAGCCTAGCTTCTTCCCGGTCGCCTGACGGCGGTTGATGAGTGCCTCGTTGGCCTGTTCGATGGCCTGGGTCAACAGGTCGGCCGGCATATCGCCGGTTGTCAGTTTACGGGTCGCCTTGCGTAGATCGGGCAATACTCGCGTCTTGATGATCCAGTCGGTCACAACCTGGTTGACGGTGCGACTGGCCACATCCCCGGCCTCGTACCCGCCCATTCCATCGGCCACCAGGTAGAATCCGATGGGGACCGAATGACCATCCTGTTCTTTATCGAAGGTGAATGTGACTACTGCATCCTCGTTGCGGGGGCGGCGTTGCCCTCTGTGTGTCGCCTGGCCGTGGGAGGGCTTGAGGGACCGCGATGCTGCCGGGGGGGGAGACGGTAATGTTGATAAGTCGGTCAGCATATCGGAGATGGTAGCGTACTCCTGGCGGAGTGCTCGTTCTACGAAAGGTCGCAGAGATGGTGGCGCCTCGGTCAGATCTGTCCGGCTCGGCTCTTTGCCAACTGCCAGGTAGAACAACAGCCATCCCAGAAAGGCAATCTCCTTCTTGATATGTGGCGAGAGGGGGTCGAGATCGTCCCGTATGCAGGCGCTCAGGTCGGCCAGTTTGATGTCGTCCGGCCCGCTGACTACGATCAGGCTTTCGATGCTGGCGCCGCCGACTTCACTGTAGATGAATCGGTGTGCCTGGAGATATGCCAGTGCCTGCCCTACCTGAATCGCGCCGGCTATGGCTTCATCGGTCGAACGACGCTGTCGCCCTCGTACCAGTACTCCCCATCGGCGGGGATGTTCCACCACGGTGTATCTGCTTTCTGTAAATTGGATAAGCGCCTGGTGGGGCAAAATGTTGGGATGTCCATGGCTGATGCGGATTAGGGCTGTTGCGTCGTCGGGCGATATGGGGCTGTTGGAACGTACTCGCCGTTCGTGAATTAGAACCGGCTGTAACGCATTTTGGCATTGCTCGCAAACACCTCGAGGCGGGAGTGCGGCGTGCAGTTTACGACAGGCCGGACAGGTCAGGCCCAGCGCATCGTAGTAGATGGAGCGGGGCAGTTGACGGGCAGCCGTGATGGCGTACCTCTGTTGGGCGTTCAGAGGATCCGTCAGGATGCTCCCCGGCGGAAGCGGGCGTAGGCGGTCCGGCATAGGTTCGCTCGACATTTGCTTGTTGAAAAGGGTGAGAGGGGATAATCGCTCATCATCCCGCAGATTTCCTTCCTGCAGATTTCCCCCACAGTATTGGCAAAATTTTGCTTCTGACCGATTTTCCCGCCCGCAGAGTGGACATACTTTCGTCACATGTGCCTCCTTGGGTGTAGTGTGCTATGGACGACGCACAACCAGGTTGTCGAAATGCACCTCGGTACCTTCATCCTCATATGTGGTCGCTGTCAGGGCGATGTCTCCTTGCATGAACGTCTCGTCCTCGGCCTCTGCGACTAGCGTGTCGTTGACGTACAGAGTCAATCGAGAACCGTCACATATCGCTCGAATGTGATTGGCCGCGTTTCCCTGCCGGATGGCGGAGGATTGGCTCCAGTCCACCAGTTTGATGATCTCTCCGTCGGCGACCAGGAAGATGCTGAAGTACCCATCGCCGGAGATGCGCAGATGATACCCATCTCCGTTGCCCTGTTCCCGGCAGATCACGCCATAGGCATTGTTGTTGGTCGAACCTGCGGAGACCTGGGTAGCATCTACTTCGATGTCCACGTCATCGAATGTGCGGTTGGCCACTCCCCACATCGTACTGTTCTTCGAGATCGAGGTGACGAAATAGCTCCCCGACCGGTAACCCACGTCTCCGGTTTCGTAGGCCCCGATTTCCCAGCCCGATGACTTGTCGGAGAAGTTGTCCTGAAGCAGGATGTCCCCCGACATTGCAGGCGTGGGAGCCGGTGGACGCGGTGTGTTGGTGGGAAAGTACGTGGGCGTGGCTGTGTTCTGCTGGCTTCCTCCCTTTCCGATGAGATACAACCCGATCACTGTCACAGCCAGCAGGAGCAGACAGCCTCCCACCACCAGCAGGCCCACTCCCTTGGCCAGCCAGCCACGCTTGGGGCGGGCAGCCGGCTGGGATTGTACAGTTCCGGTCGCCACGTCCGGGGCAGGTTGCTGGACCGGATGGGCCGGGGCGAAGGCGGCCGACCTGGGGCGGACACCTGTCCCGGTTCCGACGATCCCTAATGCAGCCGCCATCTCTGCCGTGCTTTGGAAGCGTTTCTCCTTCGCCATCTCCAGCGCCTTGAGGATAGCCGCTTCCGTTCTGGCTGTCACGGCTGCATTGACCCGTCGGGGCGGCAGGAAAGATGAGGGGTCGGCCATCCGTTGTGTGGCCGTCACCGGCAAGCGCCCTGTCAGGGCCTGGTACATCGTCGCTCCCAGGCTGTAGATATCCGAACGGGGGTCGGTGTGAGTGGTGCCGATGTCGTACTGCTCCGGTGGGGCATACTCCGGCGTACCGGCTCCACGCATCACCGTCTTGGTGCGCGGGTCGTGGGGGTTCCACAACTTGACTAACCCAAAGTCCACTAGCACGGCCCGACCATCGGGAGTCACGATGATGTTTTGTGGTTTGATGTCCCGGTGGATGATCCCTCGTGCGTGACAATATCCCAGGGCTTCCAACAATTGGCCGGTCCACGCCAGCACCTGGCCTTCTGGGAGTGCACCCTCACGGGCGATCCGGTCGGCCAGGCTCTCGCCTTCGACGAAATCCATCACCAGGTAGGCGTTGCCCTGCCAGGAAAAATAGTCTGTCACGCGCACCAGCCCCGGATGGATGAGCGTCGCCAGCACGCGCGCTTCCTGCTCAAACTGGTCCCGGAGTTGATTGAGGACTTCTGCGTCCAGCCCGGGTTGGGGGATCATCTCTTTGAGGGCGACGGGTAGGTTGAGGCGCGTGTCCCAGGCGCGATAGACTGCTCCCATCCCGCCTTGCCCCAGCAATTGGACTATTCGATACCGATCTCCTACGATTTCTCCAACCGTCGATGTCATACCTCACTCCTTGATTGATTGGGCAGTGATATGTTCCCTATTGGCTGAGCCACAATGTTCCCGCC
>CAZXVB010000101.1:0-1136 GCA_964643875.1 uncultured Anaerolineales bacterium
TGGTGATCGATTCCATCACTCAACTGCGCTACCTCTCCACCGATGAATATCAATTTCGCAAACACATCCTGGGCCTGGTCGCCTTTCTGCGCCGGCGGGGGTGCACCGCTCTGCTCACTTTCGAGCCGGCCGAGATGGAGCGGGAGGCATCCGTGGCGCTGGCTGTGGACGGGATATGTCGGCTGCGGCATGAAGTATCCTCCGGCCGCGTCATCGGCCTGCGCAGCCTGCAGGTGGAAAAACTGCGCGGCTCCGACTTCATGTCCGGGTTGCATCCGTTGCGCATCACCGAGCGGGGCATCCTCATCTTTCCACACTACATCGAAAGACCGGACGGCGCCCAACCTGCCCAAACGCCGTTTTCCTCCAGTCTGCCTCAACTGGACGAACTGTTGGGCGGAGGAATCGAGTCCGGCACCACGACCATCATCAGCGGTCACAGTGGAACCGGCAAGAGCAGTTTGGGCATGCAATTCCTTACTACGGCCATCGCAGCTGGAGAACGGGCGGTGCTCTACACCTTTGAGGAACCGGTCGCCTTCATCCTTGCCCGCTCTCGAGGCATAGGCATACCGGTGGACGAGGCTCTGGCTTCGGGATCGCTGCGGATCATACGTGTGAACTCCATGGAACTCTACCCCGACGAGTTCTTATACCTATTGCGGGAAGCAGTGGAACAGGAAAACCGTCGGGTAGTGATGATAGATAGCTTGCGTGGTTATAATTTGGCGATGGAGCAGTTTGGCAGCCTGACTGCCCACCTGCAGAACCTGGTCACCTACTGTCAACGTCAGGCCGTTACTGTTTTTTTGACCAGCGAGGTTGAGCAGATCATCGGCGGGCTACAGTTAACCGAGTTAGGAATCAGTTACCTCTTTGACAACGTTATCATGCTCCGCTACGCCGAAGTGGACGGGAGGTTGATCCGGGTGATCAGTTGCCTGAAGAAGCGGCTAGGGCACGCCCAGTCCGAACTGCGCGAACTGCGCATCACCCAGCAGGGGCTGCGGGTGGGTGAAAAGTTGGAACGGATGCGTGGCGTGTTGACGGGAACACCGACGGCTCTCTGACGTTCGCCGAGGTCTCCTGACCGAGGCGCTGCGGTCAGAGACCTGGCCCAACAACGGCTATGAACA
>CAZXVB010000101.1:1236-8647 GCA_964643875.1 uncultured Anaerolineales bacterium
GTCTCCTGACCGAGGCGCTGCGGTCAGAGACCTGGCCCAACAACGGCTATGAACAGGGCGGGAAGAAGAGGACCAGAGAAAATGACTGAAGAAACACGAACGATTGGTATCCTGCTCTCCAATCCGGCCGATCGGCGCCTGTTGACCGACTTTGTGACCGAGATGGGATACCTGACCCACAGCCCATCGCTCCAGGAGACCAACCCGGACAAGTGGGCAGAGCTAGACATGATCATCGCCGACGAAACCGGCGCCCGCCGCCACAGGGAAGCACTTTTGAACTGGAAAACACGCTCGGAGACGATCTTTCGACCGTTGTTGATCCTGCTGCCATTCGGGGCCAGTAGCGACCCCTGGCTGATGGACGGCTTCGACGATGTGCTCCGCGTACCGCTGACTGGAGCGGATTTGCGAGCACGACTGGAGATGTTCCTTCGTCTGCAAGCGCAATCGCGGGAACTGGCCCGCCGCAGCGAGATGACGTTCCACACTCTGATGGAACAATCCCCGGTGGGGATCTATATGCTCGGCACGGAAGGATTCCTCCATATCAACCAGGCGATGGCCGATATGTTTGGCTACCGACTCGATGAGATCGTCGGCCGGCTGGGGCCATTGGACCTGGTCCACCCGGACGACCGCCAATTGGTCAGGGAAATCCTACAACAACGGTTGAGTGGGGGAGAAGCTCCCCCTTTGCGTATCGGCTTTCGCGGACGACGGCAGGACGGCGAGACGATCCACTGCGAGCTTTTCACCACGGGGATCGAATACCAGGGCCGTCCGGTCGCCCTTAGCATACTGGTGGACACCACCGAGCTGGTTCGAGCGGAACAAGCACGGACCCGGCAGAAGGCAGGGGATTCAATGGTCGCCCGGATCTACCAGGCTCTGGTGCAGGGCGAGGAACTGGAACCGGCGCTGGAGGCAGCACTCCAGGCCGTGGTTGCCATCCTGGGCGACGACGTGCTCGGCGTCTATCTTCTGGATAAGGCGGGCGAGCGCCTCCTGCGCCGGGGAAGCCCTCTGCCGGACGAGTTGGCCCTCCGCATTGAAGAACTGGTCGGGCTGGACATGCGCCGGATCTCTATACCTCTGCCAGAGGACAGCCATTTTCAACAGGTTCTTGTGGAGCGGCGGACATTACTTCTCAACGAGCCGGATGACCTGGCAGCGCTGTTCAACAATACGGCGAACATCATGCCTCCGGCGATGCACGAAAACCTCCCCCTCCTGACCCGCTTACTTGCCCGGCGCTACCGCTCCGTACTCATCGCTCCGCTGGTGAGCAGCGAGCAAGTGGTGGGGTTGATAGACCTGTACAGCCCGGTCCGGCTGGAGGAACAGGACCGTCTCTGGTTCGAGCGATTGGCGGCCCAGATCGGCATCGCCATCGAGCAAGCCCGGACCAGCAAACGGGAGCAAAGACTCCAGGAACGCCTCTCGTTGGTGTGGGAGATCGGCCAACGGGCGCGGGCTATCCTGGACGTGGACCTGCTCCTGCGAGAGACGGTCCGGGCGGTACAGACCGGCTTTGGCTACCACGACATTCTCGTTGCGCTGGTAGATGATGCGGCAGGGGAACTGGTGAGCGCAGCGGAGGCCGGGACCTACACGGAGTTACCCTGGCAGCGCAAACCTCTAGACCCCGAACGAGGTATCGTGGATTGGGTGGCGCTCCACGGAGAGACAATGCTGGTCAACGACGTGCGCCGGGAGCCGCGTTACATCAAAGTATGGCCGGAGACGCAGGCGGAGCTGTGCGTGCCGATCAAATGTGGAGACCGTGTGCTGGGGGTGTTGAACATCGAATCCACCCGGCCCGACGCCTTCGACCAGATAGACGCGACGGCGATGGAGACGCTGGCGGACCACCTGGCGGCGGCCATCGAAAACGCGCGGCTATACAAACAAGCGCAATGGGAGATCGCCGCGCGGGCGCGGGCAGAGCAGAAACTGCGACAGGCAAACCGGATCGTCGAGAACAGCCCGATGGTTCTGTTCCGCTGGCGGGCGGAGGAAGGCTGGCCGGTTGAACTCGTCTCGGAGAACGTGATCCAGTTTGGCTATACACCCGCAGAGTTCCTCTCCGGAGAGACCCCCTACATCTCGGTCATATATCCTGAAGACCGAGAACGCGTGGGCCAGGAGGTGCAGGAGTGTTCCGCCAGTGGGGGCGACAGTTTCGAACGGAAATATCGCATCATTACCAAAGACGGCCGGGTGCGCTGGATAGACGACCGGACCGTGATCGAGCGGGACGCCGAAGGGCGGATCACACACTACCAGGGCATTGTCATTGATATCACCGAGCGCGTGCAGGCGGAGGAAGAACTGCGTAAGCTCTCCCAGGCGGTGGAGCAAAGCGCCGATACAGTGATCATCACCGACCTGGAGGGGAATATTGAGTACGTCAACCCCAAGTTCGAGGAAACGACCGGCTACACGGCGGCCGAGGCCCTGGGGCAGAACCCGCGTATCCTCAAGTCCGGCGAGCATCCGGAAAGTTTCTACCGCCAACTGTGGGGGACGATCACCTCCGGCCGAGAGTGGCGCGGCGAGTTTTGCAACCGGCGCAAGGACGGGACGCTATACTGGGAGCAGGCCAGCATCGCCCCGGTCTATGACGCGACGGGCCGGATGACCCACTTTATCGCCATCAAGGAAGACATCACCGCCCGCAAAGAAGTAGAGAAGACTCTACAACGCCGTATCGGTGAGCAGGAAGCGCTCTACGCCGTCGCTACGGCGGCTTCCTCTTCGCTCGACCCAAACACAGTGCTCTCCACCGTCCTCGACACGGTGCTGTTGGTGATGGGTTCTACAGCCGGTTGGATCGAATTGCCCGGTCCCACACTGGACGACCCGCCCCGTCTCGTCGCTCATCGCGGCCTCCCCGACGAGTTCGTGGCGGCGGAAGAATCGCTCCCCCTACGGAGTTGCCCTGTCTGCGCGCCGCTGTTGGAAGGAGCCGCCATACAGAATGAACCGATGCTGTGCGCCGAGTGTCCTCGTTTGCCCCGCAAGATATTGGACCGGAGCGGCCTACATAGCCATGTCGGCATCCCGTTGAGTGCGGGCGAGCGGACGATGGGCGTACTGAACGTCGGCTGGTGTGCCCCCCGCCCATATATGGAAGCGGAGCGTGCCCTGCTGACTGCCATCGGTCGGCAGGTAGGATTGGCGCTACAGAACGCCCAGCTCTACCAACGAGCACGCCAGGTGGACCGGCTGCGCGCGCTCAACGAGTTAGACCGGGCGTTGTCCGCCACGCTGGACCCGGATGTGATCATCGAGACCACGCTGCAACAGGTCGCCGCCGCCGTGGACGCGCCGATGGCGGGTTTGTTTGTTCTGCCCGTTCCGAAAACAACTCCCCCCTCATTGGGTGGGGTCTCTGACCAAAACTTGTTGGGCGGGGTCTCTGACCGAAGCCCATCGGCGGCGGTCGGAGACCTCGCCGAACGGAACGGCAGCGCGGTCGGAGACCGGCTACAGCAGCTTTTCATGACAGAGAATGCGGCCTGCCCGGAGCGGATATTTGCTTTGCACCGTGGTTGGGTCGAGATGTCGCCCTCGGAGTTGGAGAGAAAGCGTTTTGCTGACCTCTTGTCCCGTTTGACTCGAAGCCGCGGGCCGCTCCCCCTTTCCAGCGATGAATGGGCGGCGCTCAGCGACAGTCACCGTCTTATTACCAGGCGCTGGGGCACTCACGGTCTGATACTCCCGGTTTTCGACAATGCAAGACTACTGGCCGTGCTGGTGTTGGGTGGGCGGCCAGCAGAACAGCCCTTCACCGACGAGGATCTGTCACTGGCGCAGACGGCTGTAGCCCGCGCTGCCCAGGCTATCCAGAACGCATATCAACATCAGGCAGTGGTTGAGGCCGAGGCCCGCTACCGTGAGTTGTATCACGGCGTGCCTGTGGGGTTGTACCGGCTCGCCCCTGATGCACGATTCCTGATCGTCAACCGCGCCATGGTGAACATTATGGGTTACCCCGACGCAGAAACACTGCTGGCTCTCAAAGCGTCCGATCTGTACGTGAACGTCGAGCAGCATCGGCGCATCATGGCCATTATGGAACAGCAGACCGGGGCGCAAGACTTTGAAGTGCTACTGCGCCGCTACGATGGCAGCACCATGTGGGCACAAGTCAACATTCGCACCGTGCGGGATGAGAGTGGGGAAGTGATGTACTACGAAGGCAGCCTGATGGACATCACCACCCGCAAGCGAGCCGAGGAAGAGTTGCGACAGAGCAAAATCCGGCTGGCGGAGGCGCAACGTATCGCTCATCTGGGAAGCTGGGACTGGAACATCCCGACCAACGAACTGTCGTGGTCCGACGAGACTTACCGTATCTTTGGCCTGGCACCCCAGGAATTCAGGGTCACCTACGACGCATTCCTGAAGACCGTCCATCCCGACGACCGTGAGATGGTCACGCGCTCTGTAAGCCGGGCCATGCACGAAGGTCAATCATACACCGTAGACTATCGCATCTTGCTGCCGGACGGCTCGGAGCGCATCGTGCACGAGCAGGGTGAGGTCTCCTTCAACGAGGTAGGGCGGCTGGCGCGCATGGTGGGGACGGTGCAGGACATCACCACGCGGATGCGGTTGGAGGAACGACTGACGGCTATCTATCAACTGGGGCGAGAGTTGACCCTGCTCCACGATGAGGATGTCATCATCCAACATCTGCTGGAGGCAACTGCCAGTGTGATCCAGCTCGATATGCTGGCGCTCGGCCTGGTAGACGAAGAGGCCGGTGAACTGGTGTATCGCCGCCACCTGCTCGATGGCGCGGTGGAGATCATCGATCTGCATCTACCTTTGGATGGGGAACGGTCCATCGGCGTGGCCGTCGTCCGGGAGGGGCGGGCGATCAACGTACCCGCCGTCGGGCAGGACGACCGCTACATCCCTGTGGGGGATCGGACTATTCGCTCAGAGTTGTGCGTGCCTATGAGGATCGGCGAGCGAGTGGTCGGCGTGCTGAACGCCGAAAGTGTCAGGCCGGCCCACTTTACACTCGCAGACGAGCAGCTTTTACAGACGCTGGCCGACCAGGCCGCCGTAGCGCTGGAGAATGCCCACCTCTATCGCGTTGCCGAGGAGCGAATCGCGCGCCTGGTTGACATCAACGCCATCACCGCCGCCATCACTTCGTCCCTGGACCCGGACGTGGTGTTGCGCCGGCTCATGGAGCAAACCTGCCAGGCGTTGGGCGCGGACAGAGGCTCGATCCTGCTGCTGGAGCCGACGACGGGGGAGCTCGTATTTGCCGTGACGCTGAACGAACAGGTCGATCTGACGGACCGGCGATTGCCGCCCGGGATGGGACTGGCCGGCTGGATAGCGCAGCATGGCCAACCGGTACGCGTGAACAATGTGCATCGTGACCCTCGTTACTACGAAGCCGTCAGTCAAAACATCGGTGTGGAAGTCAACTCGTTACTGGGTGCACCCTTGAGGTACCATGGCCAGGTCATTGGCGTGATCGAAGTGATCAACAAACGGGAGGGAGAGTTTAGCAACGAGGACCTGAACCTGCTGGAGGCGGTATCGTCTGTGGCCGCCGCAGCATTGGAGAACGCTCGTCTCTATCGAGCCGCTCGTGAGCGTTCCGAACGGCTGGTTGCGCTCAATGCCATCGGTGCGGCGGCGGTCTCGTCGCTGGAGACAGACATAGTGCTGCGCCGTGTGTTGAAGTTGACCTGTCAGGCGCTGGACGCGGAAGAAGGTTCCATCTTGCTGCTTGATCCATCCGTAGAGGAGTTGTACTTTGCAGTCACTTTGAGTAATGATGAAGCATTGCACGGTCAACGGCTGGCGATGGGAGAAGGGGTGGCCGGCTGGGTGGCACAGAACAAGGAGCCGCTGTGTGTGAACGATGTGCGCCGCGATCCCCGCTTCTACGCCAGGATTGATGCCCTCACCGGCTTCGAGACACGCTCGTTGTTGTGCGCGCCTCTGATGCACCGGGAAAAGTGCATCGGCGTGATCGAGGTCGTCAACAAACATCAGGGAGAGTTCAGCCAGGAGGATATAGATATGTTGACGGCGGTGGCCGCCACTGTCACCACCGCTCTGGAGAATGCCCGTCTCTATGCCGATATACGCGCCCAGGCCGACAGCCTGGCGATGCTGAACGATCTCGGGCTGGCGTTGAGCGCCACGCTGGACCGGGCGACGGTGGTGCGCACGGCCTTGTCTCACATACAACGTTTCTTTCTAGCCCAGAGCGTATCGCTGCTCCAGCCTGATGCCGGAGTTGAGGAAATATGCACGGCGCAAATGTTGGTCGAGAACTCAGTGGCCTCGTCACAGACACACTTGCCGGAGAAGAGCGTCGTTGGCTGGGCGATGGCGCATCGCCGGTCGGTGCTGGTCGAGGATGTGCAAAGCGACCCCCATTGGTCGCTCCGTGCGGATCATCCCCTGGGCGACCAGGCAGGTGCGCTGATGGTGGTCCCGCTGACGGCGGGCGAGCACGTCATCGGCGCCATTGAAGTGGTCGCCCGGGAATCGGGGGTCTACACTGAGGCCGAATTGAACACTTTGCAAACTATCGCCTCGGCGTTGGCGGTGGCTCTGGAGAATGTGAGTTTGTATGAGGAACAAAAGCAACTGCTGCGCGAGCGGGAGCAGATCCAGGCGCAACTGATCCACAGCGCAAAGATGTCTGCTTTAGGGCGGCTGGTCGCCTCGCTGGCCCACGAGATCAACAACCCCCTCCAGGCGGTGGATGGCTGCCTGACGTTGGTGCAGGAAGAGATGGATGGCCCCGGTCGGCGGGACAAGCTGGACCGCTACCTGGAGATTGCCGGTAGTGAGATCGAGCGGGTCTCGGCCCTGGTGCGCCGTATGCGCGACTTCTACCGCCCAGCGCGAGGGGGGATGCGGCCCACCGATCTGCACGCCGTGTTGGAAAACGTTCTGGCACTGACCCACAAGCAATTGCAGCATAGCAACGTCACCCTCGAACGGGAATGGGCTGCCGAGGGACTGCCCCGTGTCTGGGCCAACCCCGATCAACTCAAACAGGTCTTCCTGAATCTGGTGCTCAACGCAATTGACGCTATGCCTGGCGGGGGGAGATTGCACATACGCACCCAATCCGCCAACATGCCATTCACCGATCTGCCGGCCGTGCTCATCGAATTCACAGATACCGGGCAGGGCATACCGCCGGAGCTCCAGGAGCGCATCTTCGAACCTTTCTTTACCACCAAGGAGGATGGATCGGGCCTGGGGTTGTCTGTGAGCCACGGAATCATCGCCTCTCACGGGGGGCAGATCACGATAGAGAGTGTGGAGGGGATGGGGGCGACTTTTACCGTCCTGCTGCCGGTGGAGGCGAAAGAGCTCTGAAAGTGTGTCGGAAATCGTTGATTTCATCCGT
>CAZXVB010000102.1:0-8561 GCA_964643875.1 uncultured Anaerolineales bacterium
AACTCTGCCCAGCGGGTGGGGGAGACCTCGTCCGCACGGATGGGAACGCCGTAAGGTGCGACGCACTTCTCGAATGCGTCGCACCTCTTGCTCGATTTGCTCGATCAATGGTTGCGCAACACGACGGGCAGGTAAATGTCGAACTGGGTCGCCACAGTGTGGACAACCGACCGAGCGACGGCTGCCGCCGGGTCCGAGAGCGTATCAATCCAGGCCGTGTTGGTGATGCTCGCGCCCTGTGGAGCGCTCAGGCTGACCGTAACGCCAAACGTCAACGTAATGGCCCGTAACGATGGAACGTCTCCCTCCCACATCAGGCGGCTGTCGTGCACCTGGTAGATCGGTGGGTCGAGGGGCAGACCGCCGGCCACGATCCCTGCGCTCCCGCTGATGTAATGGGTGTAGGTGGGGAGTGGGTCGCTCACGCTGGCCCGCACGATGCCCTCACTGGGGTTGTACAGTGTGATGTGGTACGTGATCACGTCACCGGGCCGTACCTCTTCCATTGGGATCGCTTGTTTGTTGGACACCAATGGCGGCGCTATAACGGTGTGGGTTACCGAGGCAGTGACCACCACGCCGGGCCGCTGCACATCTTGTACCCACGCCACGTTAGCGATAGCGGTACCGCTGATTGTCCCCGGTACGACCTGTACCTGGAAGGAGAGCGTCACCGCCTGGCCCGGCGCGACCGTCCCCTGCCATATCAGCGTGTCGCTGGTGTAGGTCGGTGGCGGGGATGCCGCCGGCAAGATAGTGACGCTGGAGGTGACCAGGGATGTGTGAGCGGGAAGCGTGTCACTGAGGTAAACGGTGGCCGTGACGTCGCCGTCGTTGGCGACGCCAATTCCATAGTCCAGATACGACCCGGCCAATACGTCACCGACCTGGGCCGCCCACTTGCTCACGCGGAGGGCGGGGGCCAGCACGGTGTTGCTCACCTCGCGGGTAAATGGTTCTCCCGGCAGGCTCGTTTCCTGGACGGTGACCGTATTGCTTACCACCGTTCCGTTGGGAATGTCTGATTGCAGGGCACCAATGAGCGTGATGGTGACCCGCTCGCCCGGTGCCAGTGTGTCATCCCAATGGACCGTCGGGGGGAGTGGGGTGTACGTTGGCGGGGCGTAGCCGGACGGCGTGACGTAGGCTGTCACGTACTCCGTAGCGGCCGGCAGGGGATCGTCGAGGGTCGCCTGCGCCGGTGCGCTTCCGCTGTTGCTGAGGACGATGGTGTAGGTCAGCGTGCCGGTTCCGGCCCCGGCGACAATGCTCCCCGCCGGCTCCACCCGCTTCACGGCGTCTAGCGTGGGCACGACGACCGTGTGCGTCGTGGAAACCGTCACCTTGCCATCGGGAGCGCTCAGCTCTTGCAGGAGCGCTCCATTATGCAACACGTAACCATCCGGTGCATCGGCCACCAACGCCACCGCATAGACCAGTCGGACCGTGCTGTCGGTATCCAGGTTGCCCAGCCAGTACAAGTCACCTCCGCTGCACGTTGGCCGGGGAAGAGTCTGTGGTTGGACTTCCAGGCTGGATGGGTCACAGGTCGTGCTCACCGGCAACGTGTCGGTCACCGCCACCCGGGCCACACCGCCATCGAGGTTGGTGATGCTGAGAGTATATGTGATCCGATGGCCGGGCAGGACGGCATCCGCCGGGGTAGCTCGCTTCGTAGCCGTGAAGACCGGGGAGACGACGGTGTTGGTCACCGTGACGCTGAAGGGCACCCCCGGCTCGTTTGTCTCTTGTAACCGGGCTATGTTCTCGATCAGTGTGCCGGTCAGTGTGCCGGGAATGACTTGCAACTGGAATTGGATCGTGACCGTCTTCCCGGCGGTGAGATCGTCTTCCCAGGTGAGGGTTGTGCTCTCATCGTAAAGGACAGGGACCGATGAGCCGATCACCTGGGCACTACCGGCCACGTACACGGTTCCATCGGGAACGTGGTCGCTGAACGTAGCATGGCCTGTATCGCCGCCTATGTTCTGGATTACTACACTGTACGTCAGGTAACCGCCGGCCACGACCGACCCGACTGGGTCGGCGGTCTTGGTCGCTGTCAAGCCAGCTGGGGCAATAACGTCAGTGCCGGCCGTGCGGGTGTAGATGGTGCCGTCCCCGCCGATACGGGCGGTGTTCGTGATCCGGCTGGACGTGCTGGCATTGACGTCTGCCGCGAATGCCAGCTCTGCCTGGGAGAGACCGCCCAGCGTACCGCTCCAGGTGACCACGCCAGAGGCATACCCATAACTCCCCGGCGGCGAGCCGATGAATTTGCTGAACACCGTGTTGGCATCCAGTGTGTCGGTGACCAGGAAGGAGGTCGGCAACTCGCCTCCGTTGACGACCGTCAGGGTGTAGACCAGCGTCTCGCCCGTCCGGGCGTCGGTTCGGTCCACGATCTTGGTAGAACCGGAAAGGTCCGGCGCGGAGTAGACGTGGAGCGACGTGGCGCTCTGCACGACGTTGCCGTAGCCGTCGTTCACGTAAGCTACATTGGACACGTCGCTGCCGGGCGACGCCGTGATCGTCACCGGGACGGTAATGAGGACAACGCCGCCGTAAGGCTCCACCGCACCGCTCCACGTGATAGTCGGCGGCGTGGAATCGTCGAGCGCGCCACCACTGGCCGTCGCGTCGCCGGGAGCGAAGGCCCCGCCCTGGATGGTGTCGGTCAGTCGGGCGCTGTAGGCCCACCCGTTGCCGCTGTTGGTGATGACGATGGTGTACGTTGCCCGTTCGCCGCTGGCCAGGGCGGCCGGCCAGACTTGCTTCTGCACCTGGATGATGGGGCGCGTTGTGCTGACGGTGACGCTGCGCTGCACTTCCGCCCCGGTACCGTCGTAAATGCGGGCCGTGTTGACGAAGTGGTTGCCCGGCCCGGCTGTGACGGTCACCGGCAAGGTGATCGTTACCCGCTGCCCTGTCGTCACTGTCCCCGTCCACGTCACGGGGTTCGTGCTCCCCAATTGACCGCTGCTGGCCCACCCCTCCCCGCCGTAAACGACGTAGGCCGAAGGGAGAGTGTCCTCGAGAGACGCGCCGACGGCGTCCGCCTCACCGCTGTTTTCCAGCACGATTGTGTATGTGATCCGGTCGCCCGAATTCGGCTGGCGTTCGTTGACCGTCTTATACGACCCGCCGAGGTTCGGTCCGGTGACCGTCATCGGCACGCTGACCTGGAACCCCCGCACTCTGTCGGAGATGAAAGCGGTGTTGGTGATGACCGTCCCGCGCGGCAACGGCCCGGCCGGGGTCACCGTTACCTGGAACGTGATGGTCACCTGCGCCAGCCCGCTTACGGTTCCGCTCCAGGTGATCACGCCGCTGGCGTCATAGCCGGCCAGGCCGGACGTGGCGTTCAGCGTGCCGGAGATATAGGCAGTATGGGCCGGAATGGGGTCTTCCAGGGCCACTCCCAGGGCGTCAGAAGGCCCGGCGTTTTCCAGGATGATGGTGTACGTCGCCGGCAGCCCGGCATCTACCCATTCGCCCGTCGTTCCGTTGACCAATTTTCGGGAGGAGCTAAGATCGATCCCCACGGAAGTGGGCCAGATGCTTTCGTTGTCTTCCCGATTGCCGTCGTAAGTTGTGCTGGTCAACACGATCCGATTTTCCAGCAGCGTACCGGCCACCACATGGGGGGAGACGCTGACCACCAGGGTGAAGGTCAGGCTGGTGGTCGTCTCGGAGATCGTCCCCACGTCCCATGCTACCCATCCATTGCCGGTGGTCACAGTGATATCGGCTGCGCTTTGCGACACGAACGTTGTACTGACCGGCAGGGTATCGGTCAGCCGCACACCCTCGGCCGGCAGCAGCCCGTCATTGCCGTATTCGATGGTGTAGGTTAGGTGGCCGCCGGCTTTCGCCAGTGTGGGGCCGGTCTTGACGACGTAGGGGGACGCCAACGCGACCGGGTTGGCGACCTGCGCCGTATTCGGATCATCGTCCGGCTCTTCCTGGGTTGTTGTGCGGATTGTGGCCTGATTGACAAGGATTGGCCGAGCGGTCCAATTCGCGTGGGGGTCGAGTTGTGCCGAGATGATGATCTGCCCCCAATCACCCGGATCCATCGGTTCCGTCGTTCGCCAGAGCAACTGTGGCGGCATCTCGTCGAGTGGCTCAATGGGATGCCCCCCGGTAACGGTCATCCAGGTCACGCCGGTCAGCTCTGAGGGTAACATATCGGTGATGCGCACCCCCGTGGCGGCCAACGCGCCGGTGTTGGTGAAGCGCACGGTGTAGGTGATCCTCTGACCGACCGTCAACAGGCCCGAGGGCCACACCGTTTTGCCGATGGTGACGTCGGCGGCATCCAGTGTGACGGTGACGACACTAACGTCGTTGGTGGTGGTGATGTTCAGCCCTTCGGCGTCGGCGATGTGGGCCGTGTTGACCAGTTGGGTGCCGTTGGGCGTATTCCCATCAATGCCGATCCGCACCCGGGTCCATCCGATCTCTCCGGGTACCAGGTCTTCGAGTTGCCACACGACCTGCCCCGGTATGGACGTGTCCGGCTGTGCTACGCCGGCCGGCCCGGCTTCCAACAGGACCACGTACGACAGGGGCAATGTATCCGTCAGTGTGACGGTGTAGACGGTCACGTACCCTCGATTGGTATAACTGATCCAGAAGGTATAGTCGCTGCCGGCCTCGGGCGTCGTGGGCGTGCCGCCTACCGACTCGGCCATTTTGACCACCGCCACGTCGCCGCGCGGATCGATGACATAGGCGACCTCGGTGTCCATATCTCCTTCAGCGTGCACAAAGCGCTCCAGGGAAGCCGTCGTTGTCACGTAGACGGTGTTGGTCAGTGCCGTGCCAACGGGCATCGTCAGTGGTATCTGGATGGCTACCTCGAAGATGTGGGCGTTCCAACCGCCGTTTGTGAGATTGCCGATATCGAAGACCAGTGTGCGGCCGTCGCCCATCTGGGTAAACGTCGGCCAGGTGGTGGTGTAGAATGTGGTTCCCACAGGGAGCACATCCGTGACAATCGTGCCGGTGATGAGCACATTCCCCCGATTGGCCACGCCGATGGTGTACGTTGCCACACGCCCGACTCCCACCAATCCGGCTCCCAGGGGGCTGACGAGCAACTTTTCGATATCCAGGGTGATCTCCGGTGCGTCTAATGTCGTCGTGTGCACCACGGTATTGTTATCCAAAGGCCCCAACTCGATGCTGGCCTCCATCGTCGTCCAGGCTGTGTTGGTCAGGACAGTATCCGTGGGCACCGTCGCCGGCAACCACATATACGCATCCAGCGCTTCGGTATCGCCGGGGGCCATATCGCCGATGTTCCAGTAAAAGCCGGGCAACAGTAGCGTGCCGCTATCCCCGGTATCGGCGTCCAGGTCAACCAGATCCGCCTCCTGGGGCAGCATATCCGTGACGCGTACATCTCGCGCCCAGCCGTAACGGTTGCTGCCGGAGATCACCCCATTGGTCACCAGGAGGCGATAGCGAAAGTATCCACCGGGGGCCGGTCGTGGCTGGTCCGGTGCCAGGATTTTGGCGATGGAGAGGTCACGGTGGGCTACGCCGTAGGTGATGGCTATGGTGGTCGAGATCGTTGGAGAGGATGCCGCGCTGGCGGTGATAACCAGTTGGGCCAGGTCCCAGTGGCCGGCCGTGACAGGGATGGTGACCGAAATATCAAATGTCGCCTCTTCCAGATTGGCGATGGGATAGGGCAGCGTCACGGGGTTGGTGCTCGGCCCGGTGACGGTGATGGCCGCCGTCTCTGGCATATCCACCGGCCACAACGCGGCGGTCGGCACCACACTGGAGCTGACCTGCACACGATACGTGAGACTGAAGACGTCCGTGATCCCGCTCAGGTTGAACAGAGTGGCCGTCGTGGTGAATCCGTAGCCGGGGTCGTCCCACAGGTATTGCTGGGGGGTATCCAGGATCAGATGGCCGAAGATTGTGTCCCCTGGGTCGTAGAGCACGGCCAGGCTATTCCCAAGGCCGGTGTTTTCCTCGAAATAGTCCTGATAGTAGGCCAGGCCATCGCTTCCATCGGCATTCTCGATCCCGGCCACCACCCGGCTGTTGGGGTTGGAAAGGAAACGCACCTGCCGGTACTGGGTAAGGATGCGGCCATCTCGGTATAGGATGATCTCGAATGTGTGTGGATCATTCAGTCCACAACACCATTGGATATCCACGAATTCGATCACCGTTCGCTCCGCTTCCCGCCGGACGTAGACCCGTGAGACATCTGGATGGACGAATAAGTCGCTGCCGAAGGGAGCGATAAAACCATTGGGGTCGGAGGCACTCCCGATGAAGATCGGCGTGTGGCCTCCATAGGCCGCGTTTTGACCGAAATAGATGTATCCATTGGTGCTGACCCGAAAGGTGCGATAGACGCGGTCGTAGAACGGGAAGTAGAAGCCGATGTCCACCTCTCTCGATCCCCAATTGTCGCCTACAAGAGGAACGCGGTCGCCAGTGGCGGCGATCTCCACCCAATCATAGACGATGCCGCCGGTGAGACTGTCGCTGACGACATACGTTGGCGTGACCGTCGTTTGCTGCATAAGTCGCTGTATCGGTGTCCGCTCTGCCGCCGCAGGGCGGAGCGGGGGCGGTGCCGCGTGCACTGCTCGGACGTCTGCGATCCAGACAAACCAACTCGCCAGCGAGGCCATTGCCAGACCGATAGAAACGAGTAGGAAAACAATTCGCCGATTCATCTTTCTCCTTTCCTTATCCTTACCACTCATAACAGTCACTTCATTACCCGACACACTTTTTCTGGGACGCAAATTAACGCAGAAAAACACGGATTTTCTTGGGTTTTCGGCGCGAATTGATACGAATCCGGTCACATCAGCGTCAATCTGCGGTGAATCTGCGTCATCTGCGTTCAGACGTCGAGTAGTGAAACAGCCACCATTGAAATTGACGTTTTTGGGTTACTATTCAGGTTGACGGTTGAAACCGCGCCTGAGGAGCTAAAGTTGGCTGTCCACCCGCGTGGACAGGCGCGCCCACGCAGGTGGACGCTTGGCTGCCAGCCCTCCAGAAGCGATTTCAATCGCTAACAGAAGTAGCCTGAGTAGCTTGACAATGGCACATTGACCTCTTTGTTCGCCGAAGGTCTCCTGACCGAGGCGGAACAGCCCTGTTTTAGCCCCAAAGTGGCTCGGTCAGGAGACCTCGCCCAACGTTAAGAGGCGATTTTAATCGCTAACAGAAGTAGCCTGAGTAGTAGCTACGTTTTTGGTTCGTAGTAACGGCTTTAGCGGCCCTGACCGGCGTGATGAGCGGGAAAGGGTGAGTACCTCGTCCACGCCGGGCAGCGGCGTGCGCAGAAGGGTGCGGGCGCGATGACAATCCAGCGTGCAATCCAACGGGCGCAGCAGCCCGCTGGTACGGCTCAGGACCGGTGTGATCCCGGCGTCGGGTAAGCCGTAGAAACGGGCCAGCCGACAGCCAAACGCATATCGCGAAAGTGCCTGTGCGCCGGCGATGTGGAGCACACCGCTGTATTCCACTCCGGCCAATTCGACCAGTGCCGCCGCCAAGCTCTCCACCCAGATTGGGCAGCGGAACTCGTCGGTGAATAAACGGATCGGGGCGCCGGCTTGCAGGCTTTCTACAACCCACCGACTCTGGCGGTCGAGTGTATGGCGCCAGCCATACAGAAGAGACGTGCGAACGATCACGGCCGAGGCGCCGCTTGCCCACACCGCGTCTTCGGCGTGAGCTTTGCTCTTTCCGTAAGGCGTCACGGGCGATGGCTCGTCCTCTTCTGTGTATGCGCCATTCTTCCCGTCGAACACGACATCGGTAGAGATGTGGATCAGGCGAATGTCACCGGCAGTAGCTGCTTGAGCCACGTGGCGCGTTCCATCGGCGTTGACAGCCTCGAACTCATCCTCGCCACTTTTATTGCCTTGGCCGGGATTGAGCGCCGCCGTGTGCACAATGACCGCCGGGTGGAGGCGATGCACCAACGCGTGAACCGCCTGGGCGTCCCGCACGTCCAACTGTACCCAACGGATACCGGAGGCAGCATTCCTCGGCCGGTGACGGAAATATGTGGCGGTTACTTCCCACGTTGGGTGGGCCCGGCGTGCCACCCACCCACCCAGGTATCCGCTTCCCCCGGTGACCAACATTCGTTTCACACCACCGCCTCCTGGTGTCCAAAGGATGTGTTTAGATTGTATCTCAATTGCCAATGAAGGCAAGTCACCCGTTTACCCGGCGGCCACGCTATCCGCTCTTTCCGGGTCAACGTGGATTCGTGAGGCAAGCCAGCCCCTCGCAGGTTTATACACGGGCGTCCTCATCCTGCGGGAGGCTCGTCCCTACCCCTCGAATCCGTGTAGAGCCTTTTATTCCTTTTCCCTTATTCCCACGCTCTGTGTGGGGAACGGGCAACGAGCAAAGGGAATGAGATGGAGGTGTTTCAAATGACAGTACTTTTGCAGATTTCACGAAGTGGCTTAGCTCCCCCCCTTCCACGGGGGGAGGATAGGCTTCCCCCCTGCGAGCGGGGAGACTGAGAGGGGATGCTTTGTAATAAATTGCTG
>CAZXVB010000103.1:0-8531 GCA_964643875.1 uncultured Anaerolineales bacterium
GCCCCGCCCTGACCTACTGGTCTGTTGTAGCAACATCTGCGGGACGGTGCTCAAGTGGTACGAGACCCTGGCCGACCACTACGACGTCCCGCTCTTCATTCTCGACACCCCCTTTCAGCGCACAACGCCACCGGAGACCCACATCGTAGATTACGTGGCCGATCAAATGCACGAGTTCGTCGCCTGGTTGGAAACCCATACCGGTCGGTCGCTGCATCCGGACCGCTTGCGGGCTGTATTGACGTATTCCCAGGAGGCCATTGGCCTGTGGCAAGAAATCCTGGAGATGGGACAACGTCATCCTTCGCCCATCAACGCCCCTGATCTCTTCATAGCGATGGCTCCCATTGTAGCGCTGCGCGGGACCCGCAAGGCGGTGGACTGTTACCGCCGCCTCAAAGCCGAGTTGGAAGAGCGCGTTACTCAAGGAATAGGCGCTGTTCCCCACGAACGCCATCGGTTGTTGTGGGACAACATCGCCATCTGGTACCGTCTCTATCGCTTCTTTCGCCCTTTTATGGACGCCGGGGCCTGCTTCGTGGCTGACACCTACACCCATGCGTGGACGATGTCGCTCAACGCAGACGATCCATTCGTAGGGATGGCCCGTGCCTATACCGGCGTTTTTATCAACATCGGCCTGCCTGACCGCCTGGCCATCATTGCCGACCTGGCCCGGCGGTTTGCTGTGGATGGTGTGGTAATGCACGCCAATCGTTCTTGCAAGCCCTTTTCCATCACCCAGAGCGAGGTGCGAAACTGGCTGCATTATGAACAGGAACTAGAATTGCCGGTTATGATCCTGGAAGCAGATATGTGCGACGTCCGTCTGTACAATGAAGGAGCAATCCAGGAACGGGTGGCTGCCTTTTTGGAGATGTTATAGATGAGGCGCGAGGAAATACGCCATCGAACCGAGTTGGTCCCCTACGACTTTCGGAGAGAGTGCCGATGCCAGAATATGTCGGATCGGTCTCTGTTCTGGCAGGGCAGACATGGAAAATAGCAAGCGAGTCGGATTTTTCGAACAAGTATATCAACTGGTACGGCAGATTCCAACCGGCAGAGTGGCATCGTATGGTACCATCGCCCGAATGTTGGGACGTCCTGGTGCAGCGCGTATAGTCGGATGGGCACTGCACAGTATCCCGGAGCAAAGCGATGTACCCTGGCATCGAGTGCTCAACCGTCGCGGTCAAATCGCATTCAACCCGCAGAGCAACACGGCTAATTTGCAGCGCGCATTGCTGGAAGCCGAGGGGATTGAGTTCGACGCCCATGGATGCGTGGACTGGGAACAATTCGCCTGGCCTTCGTGGGATGATTCAATAGATGTGTTGCGCAATAGTGAAAAGCCCCACTTTGGACACGGATGAACACGGATAAACACGGATTTCAGGGATAGAATGGATACAATCCGTGTTTTTCCGCGTGAATCTGCGTCCCATTCCCCACTTTTCTTATTGTGCAACAACTCTAATTACGGGCTGAAAGCGGCTGGGTAGTTACCAGAGGGTTCAAAAACCTGGTTTCTGACCGCTTCTCCGGGTTTGTCCAAAGTCCAAGGATACAATCCGTTTGGGGTGTGTTTCAACTGAGTTGGAGACCCTCCCGCAGGTTGAACTATGCGCGGATTTGCCTTCAAAAACCGAGTGTTTTGGTATCGAAAATGGCAACCTGCGGGAGGGTTGCCCACTTTCCAACTGAAATGAAACGCACCCATCCGTTTGGGTAATGCATTGGAATAGGAAAGGAATAGGAAAGGGGAAAGGAGTCGCAAAATGGTGAAAAAGAATTGGGTACGTACTCTATGGATACTGGCGTTGGCTATGGGAGTGTGGGCAGGGGTAACATGGTTCCTATCCGGTACCCTATCAAATGCGGCTGAGGGACATCCAGAATTGCTGTTTCAGAGCATCGTTCCCACTCCGCCACTGGACAGCCCGCACTTGAATGTCGTCATATCCGTAGACAATGACAGCCCGGCTCCCGGCGATGAGATCATCTACACGCTAACCTACTCAACCACGGATCCAGCCTCGGCCGCTTACAATGTCTATCTGTATGATTTTTTACCCACCGGGGTGCAATACATTTCGGCAAATCCACCGGCGACCTACAGCGATGGCATCGTCAGGTTTACGGACAGTTCCGTTGGCCCGGTGGATGAATCCGTGACTGTGCGAGTGCGGGTGTTGGAGGGATACAATCAACTCCGCAACTACGCGATGATTACCGCTGATCTGGTCTACCCGGACTACGACGAATTGTTGATCCCCGTCGAGATACCGGAGTCCCACCTGGCCGTGACCAAGAGCGGGCCAACGGCCGCCATTGGGGGCCGAGAGATAGCGTACACGCTCCACTGCGAAAACCCCGGCAACGTGACGGTGAACCATGCTACAGTAAAGGACGTCCTGCCGGCCGGCACGACGTATGTGGGTGCCTCCCCGGCTCCCACCGAAGTCGCATTGCCGGTACTGACTTGGTACCTAGGGGATTTTGCTCCGCTAGAGTGGCGCGATATCGTGGTCACGGTGACAGCACCAACGGACGCCGGTGTGATCACGAACGTGGCCTTGCTTGACGCCTATCCACGGGTTATGACCCACACGACGTACGCCACGACCATAATCACAGAGGGAGCCATTCTTCGGCTGACCAAGCAAGGCTCCGCCGCCTCAGTGGATTTGGGCGATGCGCTCGTCTACACACTGCGTTACTGGAACGAAGGTACAGCCACGGCCACCAATGCCCGTTTGACCGACACGCTGCCGGCCGACGTGACCGTCATCGGAACCGATCCGACCCCCACGGTAACAACGAGCACCTACCTTGCATGGAACGTGGGTAACGTTCTCACCAGTGCATCACCAGCAACCATTCGAGTGACAGTGACCGTGGAAGGATATGGCGGCCGGATTCTTCATAACCAGGCGGATATAGATACTGCAGGGGCCTTTGGCGAACACGCCGATTTGTACACAAGTGTGGCCCTCGCCAAGCTGTATCTACCGGTCACACTGCGGAGTCACTGACCTCTACCCTCCCGCAGGTTGACAGGTTGAGAGGATCAAGCCTGCGGGAGGATTCCCCCCGGCCGATACTATTTCCAACCACGTATACTGCTCAGAATACGCCGCGTAGTTGATATACCGGACGACTCATAGCGGCGTACCATGAGCACTGAACATAATGCCCGGTCTGCGATGACGTCGGGTAATGCTCCGATCAGCAGGCTCTTGACGCGCCATTCGTTAGAAGCGCCGATCACCAGCAAGTCATACCCACCGGTCTCCACTTCCTCCAAAATAGCGTCCGCGACGGACTCGTGGACGACGACCCGCGCCCGAACCTCGTCCCCCGCCGATCCAACGATGTCCGTGATCATCCCCCGCAATGAATCCACTTCGACCTCGACATCCAGGTCATCGCTGGGAGTGACGATCCGCAACACGGTCAACTTCCCTTGATCTCCCTGAGTGATTTTGAAAGCCAATTGTAACCCCAGGCGGGCGTGCGGCCCGCCGCTGACAGGGATCAGGATATTTTGAGGTTTGGGCAATTGCCGGGCGCGCAAAATTGCCACGTCGCATTGCGCTTGTTCCAAAATCCGTTTGACCGGACTGCCATAGATGCTGCCGGGCGAAAGGGCATCCTGCCAGCTCATCAAGACCAGCCCCACAGCGGGGCGGCTCTCGATGATGGCCAAGGTGCCGGAGTCGAAGCCGCGGGCAGCCCGTCGGAGTGTTCGCACCGGCACCCCCTGAGCGGCTGCCTGGGCCGCCATTTGCGCCAGCGCGTATTCCTTGGTGCCCTGCCGTCGTCGGAGCTGAGCTTCCGCCAATTCCAACGGCACCTGTTCCGGCACAACGGTGATGTCGAGCAAGTTGATGACCGTATGCTCGTCAGCCAACGCCAGGGCCGTAGCAATCGTCAAAAGCGAGGCTGGATCGGATTCTTCGATCAGCGGGATCAGAATCTCGTTTTGCCGGTCGCCGCGCACGGCGGCCTCTGCGGCCTCGATCACTCCTTCCAGAGGGCGTTCTCGCTCCCACAGAGGGCCGATCTGTCCGATCACCACTGCCTGCCGGCGTACCCACACCGCATACCAGATCAGACTCAGAGCCACCAGAACGACACCGGCGATCC
The DNA here is from genome assembly GCA_964643875.1 of uncultured Anaerolineales bacterium. GTDB lineage: Bacteria > Chloroflexota > Anaerolineae > B4-G1 > B4-G1 > CAZXVB01. Next base: position 4,153 of record CAZXVB010000103.1, read on the forward strand.
GGGAGAGAGGGTCCATTGTTAGGATGACCCCCAAACACAAAATAGCGGTCACGATAGGGAGGATGGGGTAAAGGGGGACCCGGAATGAGGGACGATACCAACGCCGTCTGGCGCGCCGCATAACCACTACAGAGACACACAACAGCGCGTATGAGACCATAAAGAGGGCACTGGAGATCTCGGCCAGGGTCTCCGCCTTCCCAGACAGCGCCAGCAAAGTACCCAATATGCCACTGAATAGGATGCCGTTTGCCGGCGTCTTGAAACGGGGATGGGTGTAACTGAACCATCCGGGCAGCACCCGATCACGCCCCATGCCGTATCCAATGCGGGATGAGGCCATCACAGCGGCATTGGCTGATGAAAGCGTCGCCAGCAAAGCAGCACCGATCATCACCGCCTGCCCTATCGGCCCGGCTGCGTACCAGGCTGCCTCTACCAACAAACCCCTTTGGATGTCCATCGCACCGCTGGGCATCAGTCCGGTCGCGACCAGGACGATCAACACGTACAACACCGTGGCGATGGAAACCGCCCCAACGATGGCCAGTGGCAAATTCCGGCCTGGGTCCTTGATCTCCTCGGCGATGGTCGAGATCTTCTCGAAACCGGTGAAGGAAACGATAATCAAGCCAACGGTACCGATCACGGCCCCCCATCCGCGGGTAACGAACGGCTGGCGGGGAATCTCGGCGCCCCGCACAAGACCGACGACTACGAAAATCGCCAGGACAACTACCAGGATAACAACAACCACGTTCTGCACACGGCCGGAGATTTTGGCCCCCCGGTAGTTCAGCAACGTGAACAGAAACCCCATCAAGATCGCCCCGCTCCAAGAGGGCACCGGCAACAGCAAGGCAAGATACTGCCCGGCAGCGATCAGGTAGAAACCATTGGCAAACGTCAGTCCCAGCCAATTCGCCGGCCCGACGATCGAACCGGCGAAAGGCCCCAAGGCCTGGGCGATGAATGTGTAACTTCCACCGGCGCGGGGCATACCGGTCGCCAATTCCGAAACGATCATCGCCACCGGTAGGCAGAGCAAACCGGCCAGCAGGTAGGAAAGCGCCGCTGCCTGGCCGGCCCGTTCGGCGGCAATCGCCGGCAACACGAATATGCCGGCCCCGATCATCGTTCCTAGTCCAATCGCTAGACCTTCCTTCAACCCCAGTTCACGAATTAATTTTCCCTCTTCAGTTTCGGTATGCATCTTCAATTCCCCGTAATATCGAAATCAGCGCCACAATGATAGCAAACGACGTCGCCCGGTGAGACTTCAGCTCCACAGGCAGTACAGTACAAAGCCAGCTCCGCACCACACATTTTACAGACAGTATCCATCTCACCTATGGCCGCTCCGCAAGCCGGACAGAGAAGTTGCCCGCATGCCGGGCATTCCGAGCCCCCTGCCGGGACACTCTTTCCGCACCTCGGACAAGAAGTCTCGGCGGCCGCCTTCGGCGGCTCGAAACCACATCGAGGGCAGACACTTTCCTCCGGCAGCAGAAGAATGTGGCATTGAGGGCACAGGTGCGCACCGCATTGAGGGCAAGGGCCTTGTGTGGGGATGAAATCGGTGCCGCAAACCGGACATGATGCCCACCGCACAGTCTTTTCTCCCATCCGCCAAGTGTGCTGGCGGGCCGTGACCCGGCGCTGGTGCACCACAACGGCCCCACAATGGGGACAGTGATCAGGGGCGCGGAACAGAGCTGCGCTGCATTGAGGACATTGGCGGGTAAAAATCACCTGGCAATCCGGACAAATCTCCGCCCCGGAGAGCAACTCCGTCCCGCATTGCGGGCACGTAAATGTCAAAATCAGTCCACAACGAGGGCACTGTTCATCAGAATCGCCAACCGCCTCCCCGCAGCGGGGACAGAAAAGCTGACCACAGTAAGCACAGGCTGGATCACCACGCCGGATGTGGGTACCACAGCGAGGACAAAGGTTTCCTTCATCCGGTTCGGGCGGTGGCTCATCCGAGAGGTGGTCTGTACGCGGCCCGCTAGAGAAGACGAACCCACAATGGGGACAAGCCCCATCATCGGGGGCGATCTCACGCTCACAACGGGGACAAACCCAATTCCAGGAAAGCCCACAAATGGGGCATTCGGTCGCGTCTGGTGCGATATATGCGCCGCACTCAGGGCAGAGATCGGCGTCGCAGTACGGACAGACCTCGGTCCCGGCCGGCAACCGCTTTCCACAGGCAGAGCATTGGATAGTGTCGGTCATCACTTGATTTCTCCTCCAAAAGCCCGCTATCCGTCCGAACCCAAACGGCGCAACATCTCTTTTATCTTTCGGGCGTGGCTACCCGCCCAGTAGACTCTTCCACAGCGCGGGCATTCCAGGAACCGGGACTGGGTTCGCAAGACGTATGGCGGGACACGTTCGGCAACATCTTCCGGTGAAACAAGAGAAAGCTCAACATTGCATACCGTACAACGGGACAAGGGCGGATAAGGTGATGGTCCCAGAGCCTGACGGACTTCCTGCAATTGCTCTTCTAAAGTCTCGGAGTGGATCAAGAGTGTGCGCAACCCGCGCCGCGCCGCCAACTCCCGGTCCCTGGTAAGGAGGACTCGCCCTTCGGCGCGGGCCTGACGAGCCAGAGCCAGATCGTCGGCGACATTGTCGTAGGCTGTGTCGTACCCCAACAAACGGAGCCAGCGAGCCAAGCGCCCCAACATCCCGTCGGCCAACAACTTCAATGACTCACCCATTCTTCTCCCTTGCAACCGTGCAACCAACCCACTTGGCGAAAACGCCGGAGTCTGGTAAGATTGGTGAGCGGTGATTAGCGACAGCGTAATTGCGAACAGACAACCGCTATTCTACTTGAAAGGAATAATTATGGCAATCGAGCAACTTCTCACATGGCTTCCCGCATTGTTGGGCTATTTGATCCCCATCGGACTCTTCTTGCTGGCCTGGGGAGGGATGCCACCGGAACGGGCGCGACGTTCGGTGACAGTGGCCGCTCTGGCGTTGGCGTTGGCCGTGTTGGGATATTTCGCCGTCGGGTTCGCGTTCCACTTGGGAGGGGCCGCGCTGGTCTACGCCGCCCCCGGTCTGGAGGGTCTGGATCACCTCTATGCTGGCGGGGACAAACTTTGGGGCCTGGTCGGGGTGGAAGGATTTTTCCTGACGCGGGATGCCGGGACAACGGAGGCCATGGGGTTGTTCGTGATTTACCTACCCATGGTGACGACCGCGGTGTTGTTGCCGATCCTGAGCCTGTATGGCCGAGCCAGGGACTGGCAGGTGATTCTCGTCGGACTGTGGGTCTCCCTGCTGCTCTTCCCCATCGTGGCCTGCTGGGCTTGGGGCGGGGGCTGGCTGGCCAACATCGGCATGACGCTGGAGCGTGGGCACGGCTTCGTGGATCATAGTGGTTCCGTCGTGGTTTATCTGCTGGGGGGAATGGTGGCCCTGGGTGCTCTGGTGGGGCTGGGGAAACGCACACCACCGGGTCAACCGGGGGAGCCGGCCGAGATGCCGCCGGCCCACTTCCCGCTCCTGGCAAACCTGGGCTCCCTGCTGTTCGCACTGGGATGGCTAGGTTGGGCGCTGAGCACACCGTTTCACACCCTCCCGGCCAGGGAGAACCTGAACCCGTCTCTCATCGCCGTCAATGGGCTGTTGGCCGTCGCCGGAGCCGCACTGGTCACCCAGGTCTATTGCTGGATCACCGTAGGCCGCGCCGACCCGCTGATGACGGCGCGGGGCGCTGTCGCCGGCCTGGTCGCCATCTCCGCCGGTGCGCCCTTCTTTGCCCCCGGAGCCGCTTTGGGGGTCGGTGTGGTGGCCGGGTTGATACTGCCCTTGGGCGTCTACCTGGTGGAGCGGGTCTTTCGCCTGCCGGACGGCACGGCAGCAGCGCCTATCGGCGCCCTGGCGGGAGGACTGGGCGGATTGGCCGTCGCATTCCTCGCCAATGGACAGTGGGGGGGCGGATGGAATGGCATCGGCCTGGATGAGTACCAGGGAGTCGTCGGCCAGGGAGTGACCGGCTTCTGGCCGACCGGCCACTTCGTGGGCGATGGCCCGGGGCAATTGATCGCCCAAGTGATCGGGATCGGCGTGGTCACTGGCCTGGCATTCCTGAGCGGCTGGGCGATCCTGGCCGTTTCCAACTTGCTCTATCGCTCCCCGAGAGAGCACCCGGAGACCTCGTCACCGGATGCAACCGATGTGGAGCGCAGCGATTCGCTCTGGTCTCGCCTGACCCGCCTGGGGGCCACCCTGGGACGTACTTCTGCCCACTTTGAGAGCGCGGACGAACATGAAGCCGATGAGGAGACCAAATAGACCGCAATCCACTGCTCCAAGCCGGTCTGTGACCGGCGTGGCCGCCGAATCGCAGATTC
>CAZXVB010000104.1:0-8447 GCA_964643875.1 uncultured Anaerolineales bacterium
GCCGACCATTGGCCGCAGGCCCTACAGGCTGACTTTCAGTCAGCGCTGCAGGCAGTAAACCAATTCCCAGGAGAAAATGAACCATCCCCTCAAATTAAATCATAATTTGCAAATTGGGCGCGAATCGAAGGCAAAGGAAAATGGAATGGCAAGAATGGCAAAGAGGACAGAAAAAAATACCGTTGTTCCCGTCACGCTGACCCGTGATTTGAAGCTGTTTGACATCACGATGATTGGCGTAGGCGCGATGATCGGGGCTGGTATTTTCGTTTTGACCGGTATCGCGGCCGGGTTGGCCGGGCCGGCGCTTTTGTTGGCCTTTTTATTCAATGGGTTGGTTGCCTTGTTCACGGCAGCCAGTTATGCCGAGTTGGGGGCCGCCTTTCCAGGGGCAGGCGGTGGATATGCCTGGGCACGCGAGGGGCTTTCCCCCTTCCTTGGGTTTTTGGCCGGTTGGATGTCCTGGTTTGCACAGGCAGTAGCGTGCAGTCTGTACGCATTAGGCTTCGGCTCCTTTGCCGCCCGTATCGTGATCATGTGCGGGGCGGCACCGTTTGGCCTGGCGGGGCGAACACTGAGTGTGGTTTTAGCCATTTTGGCGGCCGCAACTTTCACATTTATCAACTACCGGGGGGCTTCCGAGACCAGCAAGGTGGGCAACGTACTTACGATGACCAAGATCATCATTCTGGCGTTGCTGGTCGTGTTTGGCCTGCTTGCCTTGCGCCACAAACCAGAGTGGCCCACCGAGTTCGTTCCCTTTTTTCCAAATGGGATCGGGGGCGTGTTGGCCGCGATGGGGTTGACAGTCATTGCGTTCGAGGGATACGAAATCGTCGCCCAGTCCGGAGAAGAGGTTGTCCATCCCGATCGGAACGTCCCGCGGGCGATATTTCTCTCCATCGCGATTGCGGTTTCGATTTACCTGTTGGTTGCTTTTACTCTGTTAGCCGCCATTCAAACGCCTGATGGGTCGCTCACCTGGGAGTTCCTGGGCAAACACGCTGAACAGGCTGTTGTCGAAGCGGCCAATCGTATGATGCCCTGGGGGGACATCGTGTTGTTGATCGGGGGATTGGTGTCCACCTTGTCGGCTCTCAACGCCACCCTATATTCCTCGTCCCGGATCTCGTTTTCGATGGGCCGCAACCGGGACCTGCCTCCTTTGTTTGGAAAAGTTCACCCTCAAAGGCACACCCCCTATTGGGCGGTCCTCTTCTCCGGCGCGTTGATCATCCTGATGGCGGTTTTGCTGCCCATTGAGGATGTGGCCAGCGCGGCCGACATCATGTTTATGCTGTTGTTTATGTTCGTCAATCTCTCGGTGATCACGCTGCGCCGTCGAAAACCAAATGCCGAGCGCCCGTTCAAAGTTCCCTGGACACCTTTTTTGCCGATCATAGGGATCGTGTCTCAGTTGGTGCTGGCGATTTATTTGTTTAACCTCAGTCCGGTCGCCTGGTATACCACGTTGATATGGATCGCGGCCGGGATTCTGTTCTACGTTGCCTATGCCCGCCGCGCCGAGGCGTTGCCTGAACCGGTGCGCATCATCCACGAAGAGATCGTGGCTGTGACGGAGTACTCCGTCCTCATCCCCGTGGCTACGGTTCACCATGCCCGATTGTTGGGAATCCTGGGGTCCGCCATTGCCAGGGATCGCGATGGGGAGGTCTTCGCGCTGCATGTGGTGCGGGTTCCCCGCCAGTTGGGCATCACCGACGGTCGTTTCTTTCTGAAGCAGGGAAAGCCGATTCTGGAAACGGTGATCGAAGAGGCTCGCAAGGTGGATGTACCAGTCCACACAATGATCCGACTGGGACGTACTGTCGCCAGTGCGATTCTGGCGACAGTACGCGAGCGGGGTAGCGATTTGATGTTGCTCAGTTGGCCGGGCTATACCGAAACGCCAGAGGCCGCATTCGGCAGCGTCATTGACCTGATCGCCAAGAACCCGCCGTGTGACCTGGCGGTGGTACGCTTTCGCAAACGGGAGCCGCCGCGTTGCATTGTAGTAGCTACCTCCGGTGGCCCCCATGCTGCCCTGGCGACGGAGTTGGCGATTTCCCAGGCCCGGCAGTTCAAGCGAGAGACCGGGGAATCGGCCAGTGTTACCCTGTTGCACGTGTTGCCGGAGGACGCCGATGATGTCGCCCAGGCATGGGCCGAACGGATGCTGGCCAACGTCGCTGGACATTATGACTATCCCCTGCAACAGCGCGTCATGCGTGCCCCGGACGTCGTCACCGGCATTGTGGAGGCCGCCGAGACGTGTAATCTCTTGTTGATCGGGGCTACTGGTGAAAGGATGTTTGAGCAACGTTTGTTCGGTTCGATCCCAGAGCAGGTCGCTCTGGAGACGACCAAGACGGTGATTATGACCAAGCGATATTGGCGTTTCCGCTCCATGATCGGCCGACTGCTCCCGATACACCACATCGCGGTCCTCTTTCCCTGGCTGTAGATTGGCTGTAAGTGGCCGTGGATGGACTCGTGGATCGGCAACTAGAGCGACAATGGCAAGCTCTGGCGGCAATGATGCTCGTTACCCTGGGAAGCGGGCTGCTGCTCATCGCTGCCTTGGCGCTGGGATGGAACACGCCGCGTCCGGACCGCCCGCCGGATCGGCGGGGCCTCAAGCACCCCTTCGATCTGTTCATCCCGGCCGGGAAGGAGCGCCTCTTCTTGTTGGGGAGCTTTGAGAGAGATGGCATAGTGGAGGCCGAGTTTGTCCATCTTGCCGGCCCGACATCGGGTTTCGATGCCTATGGCCTGGTCTATCGGGCGCGGGACGAGGACAACTATTGGGTCTTTGCCATCGGCAGTGATGGGTATTGCAGCATCCTGGCCGTGACGTCAGGGACGAAGAGGGAGTTGTTCCCATGGCAACAATTCCCCCACATCCGACGGGGAGACGGAACCAATCAGCTGCGTGTCTCTTGTGTGGGGGAAGCATGCCGCTTCTACATCAACGACGAGTATCTCACGACGCTCACGAGCGCGGGGGCGGCGGGGAAGAAGTTCGGGGTGTGGGGTCACAGTCCAATGGATGAAACGGTCGTACAAGTTTCCCGATTGGCGTTTTGGGCATCCCGTGACGAGTGAGTACGAGACCTACGAAAGATAGTGGACGTCTTTTAGATGGGCGATGATGGCATCCACCGGCCGGTCCGCATAGGGAGAGGGGCCGACCGGGTCTAAGATGGTCTCTTCCCCGAACAAGGCATAGAAGGTGTTCAGAATGCCATAAGCCAGCACCTCCAGGCGGTAGCCCCCTTCAAGCGTAAAAGCGATGCGCCCCTTACACAGTTGGTTCGCCATCCCGACCAGCTCCCGTGCGATTTGAGCGTATCCTGTCAGGGAGAGGTTCATCTCTGCCAGTGGGTCGCTCCAATGGGCATCGTAACCGGCCGAGACCAGGATCAGGTTGGGCTGGAATCGTTCCGCGAGGGGCCAGACCAGCTCGGAAAAGATGCGCCGATAGCCGTCATCTCCCACCCGAGACTGTAGCGGCACATTGAGCAGTGTCCCTGCGCCGGCCCCGACTCCGATCTCTTTCCAGTAACCACTGCCGGGATAGTGTGGGTACTGATGCGTCGAGAAGTAGAACACGGACGGGTCGGCTGCGAATGCGTCCTGGGTCCCATTGCCATGGTGGACGTCGAAATCGGCGATGAATACCCGTTGTATATCAGGATGGCGTTGAGCGGCTCTGGCAGCGATGGCTATATTGTTGAAGAGACAGAACCCCATCGCCCGGTCGGCTGTGGCGTGGTGGCCGGGCGGACGGACGAGGGCAAACGCATTGGCGATCTCGCCGTTCAGGAGTGCCTCGACGGCGTGGATCAGGCCGCCGGCCGCAATCAGCGCCACGTCGTAGGAACGAGCGTTGACGTATGTATCGGCGTCCAGATAACCGCCTCCGCTTTGACACACCCGGCGAACCTGTTCGATCAGCGCATCGGTATGGATGAGGCGTATCTCATCCAAGGTGGCCGGGCGGGGAGAAAGCAGCGTGCTCCGGGAGAGCACGCCTTCTTTTTCCAGCACATCGAGCGTGTGGGTCAGCCGGTGGGCATTTTCCGGGTGAGAGGGCAGATTGTGTTCCAAGAAGACCGGATCGTAGACGTATGCTGTATCCATCGCCTCCTCCTTAAAGCTCTTTTTGATTCATCACCGACGGGATGAACCTCTCCTTTTTTTATTCTGGGCAGCTTTTTGTCCAGGGGTATTCCCTCCCCCTCCGCGGTAGGGAGGAACCAGGATCGCGAAGCGGGTACATCGTCGAATGTCCAACATACGGGTCACCAGGCGAGGGTCCAGTTCCTCCAATGGCGTCGCCGTAGTGATCACCATAGGCAAGCGGGCGTTGTAGCGATAGTCGAAGAGTTGGTACAATTTCTCTCGCACCCAGGGAGTGGCGGACTCCGTGCCCAGGTCGTCCAGAACCAGCAGGGCGGTGCGGCGGACTTCCTCGAAACGCTGGTCGAAGGTGGCGGCGCTGTGGGGATAGAAGGTAGCCCGCAGGTGATCCAACAAGTCCGGGACGACGACGAAGAGCGCCGGGAATCCGCGCAATGCGCGGTCGTTGGCGATGGCCGCCGCCAGGTGAGTCTTCCCCACGCCATACGTGCCGGTGAAGACCAACCACCCTTCCGGGTGACGGGCAAAGGTGTGCGCTACCTGGTAGGCTCGCTGGAGATTTTCGATCTCGTCCGGAGTCAATTCGTCCACGCGCAGGTTGAAGGTATCGAAAGTCTGGTCGCTATGCAGGTGGAGTGTGCTCAGGTCGGACTGGTCCTGGGCGATGCCGGCCCGTCGGTAGTCGGGGGCGGTGATGGAGATGATGCGGGTCAGGTCGGGGTCAACCAGCCGTGAGCGGAGGCGTAGGGTGATCTCTTCCAGTTGGTAGTTGGTGGTGATGACGGTGGGCAGAGAGGCATTGTACCGGTAGTTGAGGATCTGGAAGAGCTTTTCCTGCGCCCAGGGGGTGCTGCTTTCGGTTCCCATATCATCCAGGATCAGAAGCGGGGCCGTGCGGATCTGGTGGAATCGCTGGTCGTATGTGGTAGGGCTGTCGGGCGCAAAGGCGGCTCGCAAGTAGTCGAGCAAATCGGGCACGGGGACGAAGAGCACCGGTATTCCCTGCTCGACGCAGGCGTTGGCGATGGCCGCGGCCAGATGGGTCTTGCCGCATCCGTACCCCCCTTTGAGAATCAACCATCCGCTAGGGTGTTTGGCAAATGCGCTGGCTTCCTCATAGGCCCACTGGAGGTTGGCCTGTTTGTCCGATGGTAGACCGGGCACGTTTGGGATGAACGTCTCGAAAGTCTTGTCGGCCAACACGTCCAGGTCGCTCATCGTGCGCAGGGTTGCGGCCCGCCGGGCGGCCAGTTGGGGGAGTTGACATTTGCACGGGATCAGTTTGCCGAAGTCGGGATGTCCAACCGGCACATCGGCTCGCAGGTATCCCAGCCCTTTGCAGATGGGGCAGGTCTCGGTGGAGTCGGCTGGTAGCTCAGTCAGCTTAGTTGGCTCAGTCGGCTCAGTGTTCGATGTATTCGCCATATTCACCTTTGATGTAGCGATACCGGTCGGTCTCACGAGATCGCCGAGACGTTTCATCACTTCTTCCCTCACTGCGCCATCGCTCCAGGATGGCGCGGATATATTTCCAGCTCCGTTTGTTGAGCGATACGGCCTCTCGAAATGCGTCTTCGATCCATTCCGGCGGATATTCCTGTTCGGCGGCACGCAGTTCGTCGCTGATCAGCGGGGTCAGCAGGCCAATGTTCTCCTCGTACAGGGCGAAGATGGTGGGGCGCGTGGCCGATGCCAGTCCGGCCGGCCACTCTCCCCGCTGGATGGCCGCCACTGTAGCCCGCCCTTTGGGTGTGTTGGCGAAGTAGAGCGTGGCGTCCGTCCCTGCGAGAGCACCAGGGTCGCGCACCGGCAGGAGGGTGCCCCGTTCGACCGCCCGCGCCAGCGCCTGGATCAATACGGCCTGTGGGTCCGACCCCAGTTCTCGTAGGCTTTCTTGTAGAATTTCGTCCTTCGCCAACTCGTCCTTTCGGACATAGCGTAAGCGTTCCCGTTGCTGCCCTAGTCGCCACAGGATGTGGAGGGTCAATTTGAGTTCCGCCAGGTCGTCAATGAGTGGGATCAAGGTGCTGAAAACGGGTTCTGGTATGGGAACGATAATGGTTTTGCCTGGTGGAAAGCCGCTGAATGCTTTCATCATCTTTGCTATCGTGTCCTCGTCAGGCGAAATCCACCGCCTGGCGGCGCGTTTCTGCGTCGAGGAATTGAGCCAGACGGTTGCGGAAGAAAAGTTGTACCATGCCGGTTGGCCCGTTACGGTGCTTGGCGACGATCACCTCGGCAATGTGTTGCTGTTCTGTGTTGGGGTTGTACATCTCATCCCGATAGATGAACATCACCACATCCGCATCCTGTTCCAGGGAACCGCTTTCTCTCAGGTCTGAGAGCATTGGTCGCTTATCCGTTCGCTGTTCTACGGCGCGGGAAAGCTGGGAGGCCGCTACCACCGGCAGGTCCAGTTCACGGGCGATGGCCTTGAGAGAGCGGGAGATGTAGGAGACTTCCTGAACACGGTTTTCAGTGCGTGTGTCCCCCGTCATCAACTGGAGATAGTCCACCAGGATCAGGTCCAGGCCGTGTTCGGCGTGCAGGCGACGGGCCTTAGTGCGCAGTTGGAGCGCGGAGATGGCGGGGGTATCGTCAATGAAGATCGGGTACTCGGACAATTTGCCGGTCGCCTGGATGAACAAAGGCCATTCGTCTTCGTGCAGGTTCCCCAACCGCAAGCGCTGGGCGTCTATGCCGGTTTCCGCCGAGATGATCCGTTGCACGATCTGCTCGTTGGACATCTCCAGGCTAAAGATGGCCACGTGTTTGCCGAACCGGGCCGCGTTGCGTGCAAAGGAGAGGCAAAGGCTGGTCTTGCCGACGGATGGACGGGCAGCGACGATGACGAAGTCTGAGCGTTGCAGTCCTCCCAGTAGCCGATCCAGATCCGTGAAGCCGGTGGGGACTCCCAAGGGTTCGCCTCGGTGGGTATACAGATACTCGATGCGGTCGTAATAGCTGCGGATGACGTCCTGGATGGGGGTCAGGTCGCGAGTGATACGGCGCTGGGAGACGTTGAAGAGTGCCTGCTCGGCTCGGTCTACCGTCAGTTCGATCTCTTCATTCTCCTGGTAGGCTAGTTGGGCGATCTGACTGGCGGCGCTGATCAGCCGGCGGCGAGTGGCGGCTTGTTCGATGATATGGGCATAGGACTCGGCATGGATCGCGCTGGGGACGGCGTTGATCAGGCTGGTGAGATAGGCCGCCCCGCCGACTTCGGCCAGTTGTTCCCGGCGTTCCAGTTCGTCGCACAGGGTAACGAAGTCAACCGGCTCGCGCCGTTCGTGCAGGGAGAGAATCGCCTGGTAGACCCAGCCGTTCTTTTGGATGTAAAAGTCCTCCCCCTTCAAGAAGGGCATTACCCGAAACAGAGCTTCAGGATCGATCAGGAGTGAACCTAGCAGGGCCTCCTCGGCCTCCACATTATGAGGAATGGTCTTATTCGGTGTAGTCATCAGCAGAGCACGACCGGTCAACTACTGCAATGGCAGGTCATCGAGGTTCAGGTTGTTGATGAAATCCCGGAAGGCGGAGAGGTCGCTTTCGGTAATGGATTCTTCCTCGGAGATGTCTTCTTCCGGCACGATACCTGCCTGGGCCATCACGTTTTCATCCACGAATATAGCAGCGTCCGCTCGCACTGCCAGAGCGATGGCGTCGGAGGGGCGGGAATCAATCGCTACACGCTGGCCGTTCATATCCACCAGAATTTGGGCATAGAATGTGTCGTTGCGTAAGTCGTTCACTACAATGTAGTCTATGCTGCCCCCCATCTCGGTGATGGTGTTGTTGAGCAAGTCGTGGGTAAGGGGACGGGCGATTTGATAATGTTGCAGATGGAGAGCGATGGCTTCCGCCTCGTAGCGCCCAATCCATATGGGAAGGTATCGCTCCCGACCGATTTCTTTCAAAATGATGACGCGATGGTCCGACATCATACTGGCCCGGATGCTATCTATTTTTACTTCGATCATTGACCTTGACCTCCAGAAGTGCGGTGGAAGCATCGAGGGTGGCCGATGCCTCCCATAGTTGGCTGCCAAACGAGGTGATTCCCTGGATGTGTACATTATATCATTGGTGGAGCCTGGCGTAAAGTCTCAGGGGAGAAGACAACCGGTAGAGGGCTTGCAGTCGAGCGTCCACGTAGGTGGACGCGCCTGTCCACACAGGTGGACAGCCAGCTTTAGCTCCTCAGGCAAGGTTTCAACCGCCGGCCTGAATAGTAACGCTCGCAGAACCTCTCACTACCCGACATTTTGACCCTTCCGCAGGTTCAGAAGCGGTTTGGGGGCATT
>CAZXVB010000105.1:0-1451 GCA_964643875.1 uncultured Anaerolineales bacterium
AGAATGTCCGTATGTCCTCCGCAAACCGGCATTGACAGATTCTCACGACCACAGGCGTTTCAATTTCTCCCACAGCCGGATCAACCAGTCCCACGCCTTTCCTGTCTCTGCGTCAGGCCGTACGCACGGGATGGTCATTTGACCGGTGAAGTCCAACACCTGGGGATGCGGGTTGCCATCCGTGTCATAGTCCACTCGCACATACGTCAAGTAATGCGGCTGGGTGTATCGTTCTGGATGGGCGTAGAACGCTCTCCACTCCTCCAGGTCCATACCGCTGAAATCCCGCCACCAGACCCACGTACCGGCGTTGATATGGAAGCCATCATTCAGCCGTTCACATAGAGCGTGGTGGGTATGCCCGAAGATGATGACTTGGGCGCCGGTCTCGGCGATCTTTTGCCGGGCCACTCGTCGCAGAGCGACATTGGTCGTTTCACTGATGTCCTGGGCCTGCGCCAACGCCTCTTTCGCCTCGGCAGAGACGACACTTGTGACAGGCACTTCGACAGCCTGGAGCACACGGCCCACATGGGCATCGAACTCCCGGCGGAACGCGGGGTCGGTGGCGTAGCGTTCGCCCAGGGTGGCCACCTGTTGTTCATCCTCCAGTTGACGGCGCAGCGCCTCTACCTGAGCGGCGACCCCCACGTCCCCACCGGCGGCAAAACTCCCGATGACCAGCACCGGGGCAACTGAGAGAAAGTTGAGCAGCATGCGGGCGGCAAAGGCAAAGTCCACCGCAAAGCCATACCAGATGAGGGCCGTAATCGGCTTGACGGCATCCACCCACCAGGATTCCCGCTCGACGTCGTTGAAGAAATCCAGAACGAATCGAGAACCCGGGGGAATCTGCAATTCCCCCGGACGTTGGGGATCAAGGGGGGACTCGAAATGATCGAAGCGGTTTACGCTTTCAGTGTATTGGTTCCCATGTTCAACGTAGATCCCTTCACGACAGAGAGAGCCGCTTTCGAAGGTCAACAATTCCTGCCGCTCCCCCGTGGCGCCGACGGCTTGCCGAATGGCGCCCTGCACAGCTTCCCAGTAAAGATTGATGTCATGATTGCCTTTAAGGATGGTGATGGTGCGTCGAGGGGTGTGGGGATGAAGAAAGTTGCGCAGCGCGGCAAAGAAAGTCAGATGTCCTTCGATGACCAAGAGCATCTTCTGAAGAGAAGCTACTTCGGAGGTAGGATAGTACAATTCAGGAGGATAGGCAACTTGCGGATCGAAGCGGTGTACAGCGGGCACCTGGAGGAATTCGACCATATCGCCGGCAATGATTAACTCGACATCCATCTCTCGATGGTCGCTTTCGGCGGCGACCTGGGCCAGAAAGGCAGCAAAGTCATCGTCACTGACAAAATCCTCCAACGGGTTTTGCGGTGCGAACCCGGCCCCCAGATGCAAATCACTGATAACAAATTTCGCTTTGGACTTCATTTGTA
>CAZXVB010000105.1:1551-3226 GCA_964643875.1 uncultured Anaerolineales bacterium
GCCCGGATCGCCAGGTCACGCAAGGCCGCTTCCTCGATGGTCAGCACTCCGCAATTGTGTGGCTCTTTCTCGTAAGGGGCCAGCATGGCCGCCGTGCGCGGCCCCAAGGCTCCATCGGAGAAGACCTTGATACCGGCAACCCGCAGCCATAGATCGCCCAGGCCGGCCCGCAGGCCCACTCGACAGGCAGCGTCGAGCCGCTCCGCAGCCAGGTATTTGACGACCCGTAGCCCCAGTTCTCCGCGTGCGTGTAGTCGCTGGTAGACTTCGAAAGCCGGGGCAGCATCTACGTCGTGCACGCTCGTCAATCCCTCCCGCCAGGCGTGAGGGAAGGCAGCTCGCATCCACGCGGCCAGTTGGAGCCGGTCCGGAGGCGGGAGAGTGTTGAGCACCTGGTCCATCGCGCTGTCCTCGAACAGCATCCCATCAGGGGCACCTGTCGTGTCCCGCCCGATACGTCCACCAGGTGGATCGAGGGTCTGGGCCGTGATACCGGCCTGACGCAGGGCCTGCGAGTTGGCTACAGCGGCGTGTCCGCTCTTGGCGATCAACACCACCGGGTGAAGGGGTGCCACTGCATCCAGATCAGCAGCAGTGGGGAAGCGTCGGTCGGGCCACATCTCTTGATCCCAGCGCCGACCGCGGATCCATTGACCAGGGGGGGGCTCGCGCACGCGGTCAGCGAGCCGCGTCACCATCTCGTCCAGTGAGCGACAGCCCGTCAGATCGAGGTCGTGCAGACCGAGGGCGTACCACATAAAGTGAATATGACTATCGGTCAGGCCGGGGAGCACACACCGCCCCTCCAAATCGTACACCTGATGCACTTGGCCAATGGAACCGGACGCCTCGCGGAGGGCAAGCGCTTCATCCCCCACGGCCAAGATTCTCGCTCTCCGACAGTAGCGATGGCAGAGACGAGTGGATAGCGGGGGTCCAGCGTGTGGATGCACCCGTTTACCAATATGTTGATAGAAATCGGATCAGTCGTCATCATGTTTCTTTTCACCGCTGAACGCTCCCAGTTGACATGGCCCGATGCGCACGCCTAGAGCTTCGACGGCATTGGCCACGTGCATGCGGGGCATCCTGAACTGGGAAGCGATCTCCCAGGCGGTCAGGCAGGGCAATCGGTCGGTGCCCAATTGTTGCAACCGCTGGCGGATAGCCGCTTCCAGTTCTGGTGGGACGCTCTCGGCGGGCTTCACAACGGCCCCCTGATCACCATAGCCGAACAGCCCAAGCTGACAATACGTCAAATGGATACCCAACTCGTCAGCAGCCTTTCCGACCGCCAGCGGGGGGACGCCCAATTCTGTGGCGATTTGGAAGGCCTTGCTGCAACGTAGTTTACCATCTCGAGATCGCTCATGAATCGCGGCGCGGATGCGTTCGTCCATACTGACCTCCATTCATTCCGACGTTTCCGATGTCTCCGATGTTTCTGATGTTGACGAGAAAAAGGGTAAATAGGCTCTCTCTGCCTGTCGTACCCGGTATAACGTCTCCTCCAACATACGACGGTTCAAACGCACCAAGTCAGCAATGAGACCGATCAGGCAGACCTGGAACCCGACGATGCTCAGGATCGCGGCCAGAATCAACGATTGCACCTTGCCGCTTCCTTGTCCAATCGCAAAATAGTACAAGAACCGAACTCCAACCAACACTCCGC
>CAZXVB010000105.1:3326-8431 GCA_964643875.1 uncultured Anaerolineales bacterium
TCCGCTTCCCCTGCCAAAATCGGCTCGACCAACCGCCTCACATCTTCTCCCCGGTATTGGTTGTCGGCATCGGTGTTGACGATGATGTCAGCGCCGGCCCAGATGGCGGCCTCCAATCCGGTCTGAAAGGCATGGGCTAACCCACAGTTCTGTTTCAGGCGCACGATGTGGTGCACGCCCCATTCGCGGGCCACCTCAGCGGTGCGATCCTGACTACCGTCGTCAATCACCAGATACTCGATCTCGTCTACCCCCGGAAGCTGCCGCGGCAGGTCACGGAGAGTATAGGGTAGCGTATTTTCCTCGTTGTAGCAAGGGATTTGAATGATCAGTTTCATTGGCCTGGTAATCCATACCGTTCGGGTGTTGCTTCGCTTTCCGGTTCGGAAAATACGCGCTCCTCCCCGGCGTAGATGTGGAAGCTGCGTCGGCGGGTGTAGCCGATCAGGGTGACGTGCCAAGCACGCGCCAGTTGGACCGCGAGAGAAGTGGGCGATGTTCGAGAGATCACCACCGGGACCTGCATCCGGGCGACCTTGTTGATCATCTCGGCGCTTACCCGTCCACTGGTCAGAAGCACTCGGTCATGCATAGGTTCTCGGTGCTGCAAACAGTGACCGGCCACCTTGTCCAAGGCGTTGTGCCTGCCGATGTCTTCAACCAGACAGATCAGGTGGCCGCTAGTGGCGTTGGCCAGCGCGGCCCCATGGATCCCACCAGCCCGTCGGTAGAGATTCATCGCCTGCATAAACGACTGCATCATACAGGTCACCATATGATGAGGTACACGTACCGTGGACTCCACCGGACGGCGCACCTGGCGGACATCGTTGAACGTCGTCCCTCCGGAGCAACCCGACGTAATGGTCCGTAGCGTCGGAGACTCGACGTCGTATTCCAGCCAGATATCCAGACAATGCGCGTTGCTGCAGGGTCTCAACACGGCCACGTCGTCTATGCTCTTGATCACTCCTTCGTTGAAGAGAAACCCAATGGCCAGCTCCTCCATTTGAATCGGCGTGCACATCAAACTGACCAGGGGATGGCCATTGAGGTGCAAGGTAATAATTTCCTCCTGAGGAATGACTCCGCGCAAGGGCCGACTGGCGGCGTCATAGTAGCCGATGTATGTCAGGGAATGCAGACCATCGTCGGACATCTCACGCTCCACGTTCCAGCATCCGCTGTACTCGCTCGATCACCGTCTCGACGGTAAACCCAAATTGCTTCATCAGCACTTTGTAGGGAGCCGAGGCTCCAAAGTGGTCCAACCCCAACACATCTCCCCTCTCTCCAACGTATTTGTGCCATCCCTGGGTGGCCCCGGCCTCGATAGCCAGCCGGGCGGTGACCTGGGGGGGCAATACGGAATTTCGGTAGTCCAGGGGTTGCGCGTCGAACAGTTCCCAACTAGGCATACTCACGACGCGCACAGCGAGGCCCTGCTCGGCCAACCGGTCGCGCGCCTCTATGGCCAGGTGGACTTCGGAACCGCTGGCGATGAGGAGCACACGGGCAACACCGGAACTGTCGGTCAGGACGTACCCCCCACGGCCCACCGTAGTGTGCGGGTCTCGCCGGGTCTCGAACAGGATCGGCAGCTTTTGACGGCTCAACAACAATGCCGTCGGCCCCTCTCGACGTTCCAGCGCCACCTGCCATGCCGCGACTGTCTCATTGGCGTCGGCCGGACGCAGGACAACCAGGTTGGGGATGGCCCGCAGGGCAGCCAGGTGCTCTACTGGCTGATGGGTGGGGCCATCCTCGCCGACCCACACCGAGTCATGCGTCAGGACATATACGACCGGCAGTCCCATCAAGGCCGCCAACCGCATCGAGGGGCGCATGTAGTCCGAAAAGACGGCGAATGTGCCTCCGTATGGGATCACCCCTCTATGGAGCGCCATTCCGTTGAGGATGCCTCCCATACCATGCTCCCTCACTCCAAAATGGATGTTGCGGCCGGTGGGGGTTTCGTGCTGAAAGTCACCGTATCCCGACAGGCGGGTGTTGTTGGATGGAGACAGATCGGCCGATCCGCCGATCAACGTGGGAAGGCGGGGGGCCACTGCGTTCAAGGTGACGCCGGACGCCTTCCGGGTCGCCAGGGGGCCTTCGTCGGGTTGAAACGTGGGGAGCGCTTCGCTCCATCCATTGGGCAGGTCGCCGCTCCACATCGTCTCCAGCAGATGGGCTTCTTGAGGGTATGCTGTCCGGTAGCGTTCGAAGATCGCTCGCCAGTGGGCCTCCGCCTGCCGCCCACGCTCAACAGCTTGCCGGAAATGCGCCAGAGCTTCACCAGGCACCAGGAAAGTGGCATCCGCCGGCCACCCCAGGGCTTCCTTGGTGCGCCGGGCCTCGTCTTCCCCCAGGGGAGCGCCATGTGCATCTGCGGAATCCTGTTTGTTGGGGCTGCCGTATGCGATGTGGGTACGGCAGACGATCAACGCGGGGTGTTCTGTCTCTTTCTGGGCTGTCTCGATAGACTCGGCAATGGCCGGCAAATCGTATCCATCCACAGTTTGAACGTGCCAGCCATAGGCCCGGAAGCGGGCCGGCACGTCCTCGGTAAACGTGATCTCCGTTGGACCTTCAATAGAGATGTGGTTGCTGTCGTAGAGACAGATCAACTTGCCCAGCCCCAGGTGCCCCGCCAGACTGGCGGCCTCGTGACTGATCCCCTCCATCAAATCTCCATCGGAGACAATCACATAGGTAAAGTGATCCACGACCGGCAACTCGGACCGATTGAATGTAGCCGCCAGGAACCGTTCGGCCATTGCCATTCCCACTCCATTGGCCAACCCTTGTCCCAGCGGGCCAGTGGTCGTCTCGACGCCGGGTGTAAGGCCGTATTCGGGATGGCCGGGGGTGCGGCTGCCCCATTGCCGAAAATCGAACAGTTCCTCCAACGCCAGATCGTATCCGGTCAGATATAGCAGGCTATACAACAACATCGAGCCGTGGCCGGCCGAAAGTATGAAGCGATCCCGGTCTGGCCATTGAGGGTTCGATGGATTGTGCTTGAGGAACCGGGACCACAGGACGTACGCTACATCGGCTATGCCCATCGGTAAGCCGGGATGTCCGGATTGGGCCTTTTGCACGCCGTCTATCGCCAATGTACGGATGGTATTGATGCACAGTTGATCCAGATGTGTGAAATCGGTGCTCATTGGGAGTTTCCTTTGTAAGTGTGGTTTGCCAGGCAACTGCCGGCTCTTCTATTCAGCCTACTGTAATGTTGCCCACAATTGTACTTGCAGGTGGGAAGATTGGCAAGGTGTGGAAGCATGATGAAGCATGATAAAAAGAAAGGGAAAAAGCGATCATCCCGGCGTTGCCGTCAGATAGGGAGTTACGGTCGGTGTGGGGGTCTGGCACATCGAGGCAGCTTCCAACCATTCGGCGACCATCTCCGACGACGCGCCGATGTCCACCGCATAGCGGAGCATCACCTCCGCATCCACACACCGCCCGACACCCAGGTAGGCCCGCCCCAACGCCAGGAAGAGGTCCGCCACAGGCCGATCAGAGTGAAGGGCCAAACTGGTATCACCGGTTTGCACCAGGATGCGGGCAGTCTCCAGAGCCGTGACAGCATCCGGCCATACTTGTTCCTGGATGTAGGCCGTCCCCAGGGCAAACCAGAGCAAGGCTGGAGGATCGGGAGATGTCTCGATCCCCTGAACCAGAATCTTGATGGCCGCGTTCCCACCATCCATGGCAATGAAGGGCCAGGCACGGTAGTAATGACGTAAAGGATCGTCGGGATGGAGCTTGCCGTACTCTCGGCCCAGGGCCACCATGCGGGTCGTGTCGTCAGCGGCCTGAGCTGCCAGCCAGTAGGAGCGAAATACCTCCTCCAATATGGACGGCTCCAGTTCAACCGCCTGCCGAAAGGCATCCACTGCCAGGGCCGGTTTTCCTATGGCCCGCAGACTTTCCCCCTCCAACACCAGAGCGGGAACAAATTGGGGGGCGATCGCCAGGGCTGCCTGGGCCTCGGCTCGCGCCCGACGGGGCTGCCCCTGGTTCAGGTAGATGGTTCCCCGCGCCACGTAGGCCGGGACAAATGCAGGGTCGCGTTGGAGTGCCCAGTTGAAGGATTGAAGCGCCCCTTCCAGGTCATCGCCAGCCTGACGAGCCAGTCCTTCCTCATAGTAGGCCTGGGCCGGAATAGGAAACGGTGTCAACGTAACCGTCGCTGTTGGGGTGGAAGTGCGGGGTATGCGGGTGGGGAGCCGCATGTTGGTTTCCGGCTCGGCCGTCGCGGTGCAGGCCATCATCAACAAAGCAAGCAACAAAGCAAACAGCCCCCCCAGCAACACCCCAGATGGTGGCCGTTCTCCTACTGTTCGACTTGAGTCGTCCAATCGCGCCATGCTGGCAGTCCTTCAATCCCTACAGCGGCCTGAGTGCCGCGGACAATGGCCTGGGCAATCATCTCGGCCGCATACGCTCCTATCAAATTGACGTCCGCCCGTTTCCGGCCGGTGGACAGGGCAAAGACGGTATCGCCGTCAAACATCGTATGGGCCGGCCGCACGGTGCGGGCGATACCGTCCTGCGCCATCTGAGCCACTTTGTTCGCTTCTTCCTTACTCAGTCGGGCGTTGGTCGCCACGACGCCAACGACAGTGTTAGAGGCGAAGCGCAGCACGGCCTTGCCCAACATCGTGCGCATCATCATCAGCGTATTGGCCGGCTCCGGCCCCTTGGAACCGGGTTTGCGCACCCCGGCCAGAATCTGCCCCGTGGCCGGGTCCACGATATCCCCAAAGGGATTGGGGACGACGAGGGCGCCCACAACTATCCCCCCGCCCAACGCGATGGCCGCGCCTCCCAGGCCGGTCTTCATCGCCCGTCCGATGCCCAGAATTTTGCCAGCCGTCGCCCCGCTGCCGGCCCCAACGTTTCCTTCGAGCACGGCGGCGGTGCTGGCGGCCTGGCAGGCAGCGTATCCCATCGCGGCGTCCGGGCGGACAGAAGGGTCTCCCAGGTCCAGGTCGAAGAGGATGGCAGCCGGTACGATGGGCACCCGCGCGACGCGGGCATCGAATCCGACCCCGCGCTCCTCCAGGTAGCGGGAGACACCATCGGCA
>CAZXVB010000106.1:0-8414 GCA_964643875.1 uncultured Anaerolineales bacterium
AATCACTTTGATCCCCGGCGCTTGTTCCACGATCTTTCGACAAGCATCTATACCACTGCCACCTAACAAGCGGATGTCCATCACTACCACGTCGGGCCGCAAAAGAAGCGTCTTTTGAACCGCCTCTCTGGGAGTTTCGGCTTCGTCAATCACCACAAAATCCGGATGATGATCCAACAATGCCCGTAGTCCCACGCGAACAACCTCGTGGTCATCCACAATAATGATCCTTAATGCCACTCTTTTACCTCACTTCCCGAAGCCATATCAATATGGTACATTTAGGGTGATCGTCATCCCTTCATTCGGGGCCGTGTACAGATCCAACTTGCCATCCAATAGCAGGGTGCGCTCACGCATGTTGCGTAGTCCCTGACCGTTGCTATTGATCGGTAACGCCGATAGTCCAATTCCATCGTCCTCGATGCGTAATTCCAGGCCTGCGCGATTGTAGCTCAAATGAACTTCAACCCGTTTAGCCCGCGCGTGACGAGCAACGTTGGTCAACGCTTCCCGGGCGATCTGGAAGATGTGCTGACGACGTTCCAGGCCTAGCAGACGGGTCGGCTCGCCAGAAACGACAAAGTCTGTTTCCAGCAGCGTGTTTACCCGGAAGTCCTTCAAAATCTTGCGCAAGCCAACTTCCAGGTCATGATCTTGCAACTCTCCCCGCAGATCGAAGATGTAAGAACGAATGTCTTGAATGGTCTGATTCAGGCTATCAATGGCACGGGTCAGTTGTGACCGTGCCACAACCGGGTCGGCAGGGATGTTATGCCGGGCACCTTCCAGGATCAAACCGGAGGCGTAGATTGATTGGATGATTCCATCATGCAGTTCTCGACCGATACGTTCTCTCTCACGAGAGAGTGCCTGCATGCGCTCTACGCTTTCCAACCACAGTTCCATCTCATCCAGCACAACCCCCACCACCTGCATCAAACCATATGTGAGGGCTGCGCCACAAAGCGCACGCAGGATTGTAACGGATATGGAGAGTGATGTGCTCGCCGGGAAGATCGCCACGCGGGTGGCCAGGCCAGGTAAACCCAGAGGGCCGATCAACCCATCGAGCAGTGCAATTCCCACCAGTGCCAGGTAAGCCACCCGCAGATAGGGACGCACAAGTGGAACCCGCTCCCGGCCTACGCTGCGATGCGTCCTCCGACGCAACCCTACGGCCCCCAGCAGTCCTCCAGGAAAAGCGAGGCCATAGCGGGCAATCATTTCCCAATCACCCCACAATCCATCGTAGCTCCCCGTCACCCGGCGAGCCGCCAACAGACTCCCCCCCCATATGAGCAATACACCACCGACCAACAAAACAGCCCACCAAGACGATAATCGCTCTTTCATCCATCTTCGTGGCACTAGCGTTTGGATCGCAAATGCAATCAGGAAAGCGTATCCACTCTCCAGCAATAGGAGTCGCGCCCACAAAGCCCAGACGGAAGGTGTGTCCCCTGCCCAAATCGGGAACCAGGCGACCAGCGCCTCACAGATCCCGAAAACGGCCAACAAGGGCAGATCGTGTGCAATCGCCAGCCGTACACTCCGACGAACCAGGAAAAAAACAGAGACAGCCAACACGAAGAAGGCCTGTCCATGCACTAAGGCCCAGAATAGTACCATCGCATCACTCAATACACAGTTCAATCCATACGCAATGATTTATAGTATATACGATACACCTTGTAGATATCCATACCCAGGTTGCGGATCAAGGTGTTAATTGCATCGTTATCTTCTGCTGTCAGGGACATGTCCAGCCAGTCGTACCCTTTACGCAGCAAGACCCGCGCTGTCTCCACGTAGAAGAGGGCATCCAATCCCCGCGTTCGATGTTCTTTCAGGACGGCCAGAAGTTTCAGAGTGGCTACATTGATGTCCCGCGGACCACGCCACAGATGGAACCATCCAAATGGCCAGAGGCGACCGTCAATGCGTCTCAAAATTTGATTGATGTCAGGTAGCGTGGCGGCAAAACCGATCGGCTCCCCATTCAACTCGGCAAACAAGACCAATTCGGGGTCTACGATGCGTTTCAAGTCGTCCGTAAAATTGGTGAACTCTCGCTCATCCATCGGGACGTGGTTGCGCATATATCCCATCGCTTCATTGACCAGAAACATCACCCGCTTGACTTCCTGGTCCCATTGGGACATATCCGCATGCCGAATATGAAACCGCCCTCTGCGGCGCACGATGTCTGCCACCCGCAGGATTTTGGGTGGCAGATTGTTCACATCGCCATGAAAACGACTCAAATCGGTGCGATAGGCGTATGCATCCCGATATTTGACCATGCCGTACCGTTCCAATAAATCCGCATAGTAGCGCGGAGTGTGCCCGCACAGCAGAACCGGCGGGAAGTCAAAACCATCGAGCAACACACCGGGAGAATCATCCATAGAGAAGTAGAAGGGGCCACGAATGATCTCCATCCCCTGATCCCGCGCCCAGGCACAGACAGCATCCAACAATGCAGACGCAACTTCGCAATCGTTTATGCTCTCGAAAAATCCAAATCCGGCAGCCTTCTCGTTCAGGAACCGATTCGCCCGATGATTGATCCATCCGGCAATTCGACCTACATCTTGCCCCCCGCGTCGAGCCATAAATAGGACCGCATCGCCATAGCGAAAGAATGACCCATGCGCTGGATCCAATGAGTGAAGTTGGGACCGGATCAGCGGCGGAACCCATAATGGATCATCTCGATAAATCTGCCAGGCGAAGCGTACGAAACGCTCACGTCCCTTTCGGTCTCGGATAGGTACGATTTCAATCGGTAAGTGTTGGGAAGAGGACATTGAACTCCTTATGTAGTGAGGTAGTATCTGCGTTCAGGATGCATCGGTCAGCTATGAATGGGTTCGTTCCAGCAAAATCGTCACAGGGCCATCGTTGTGAATTTCCACCATCATATAGGCACCGAAGACGCCGGTTTCGACCGGTACACCGCAGGAAACCAACGAACGAGCAAAATGGTCAACCAGGGGTTCGGCGATTTTTGGAGCGGCCGCAGCTCCAAAACTGGGACGCCGGCCTTTGCGAACGTCTCCATACAACGTGAATTGGGAGACTACTAATGCGGCCCCGTCCACATCCAGCAAACCGGCGTTCATCTTCCCTTCCACATCTTCGAAGATACGCAACCCGGCCACCTTGCGGGCCAACCACTCCGCCTCCGCCTCCGTATCGTCGTGGGTCACTCCCACAAGCGCCACCACTCCCCGGCCAATCGCTCCCACGACGCGGCCATCTATACGCACGGATGCCTGGGTAACTCGTTGTACGACAACGCGCATATCATCCCCCCACCTTGTCGAAATTGAAACCAACCGAATCAGTCAAAGTCAAAAGGGTGTGTTTCAACTGAGTTGGAGACCCTCCCGCAGGTTGAACTCAAAGGCGATTTATGCGCGGATTTGCCTTCAAAAACCGAGTGTTTTGGTATCGAAAATGGCAACCTGCGGGAGGGTTGTCCACTTTCCAACTGAAATGAAACGCACCCAAGTCAAAATCATCCCCCTCTGTTCAAGGGGGATGATTTGTCATACAGTTTCTACGCCGCGCGCCCGACCACGCCATTCTGACGCCGGGAAGCGCGTTTCGTTGCAGGCCAACTTATCCAATATCGCAGCACCGACATCTATGCCCAGCATATTGGCCAGGCTCAAACTGTAAATCAGCACGTCTGCCAATTCCTCGGAGACAGCGTGACGGCGGGATTCGTCTTCCATGGCAGCCTGGGCCTGTTCGTGGGTCAACCACTGGAAATGCTCCATCAGCTCAGCTGCCTCGATGGCGATGGACATACTCAGGTTCTTAGGATTGTGGTATGGCTCCCAATCTCGCGCAGCCACAAACGCCGCCACCCGCTGACGCAATTGGGCAACTGTAACCCGTTCGTCCATCGCCTCACCCATCGCTTTCTGCTTTCCTCCGTATTTACCGTTATCGTCGCTCCGGCAAACCAATGGCCTCTTTGACCTCGGCGATCACCTCGGAGGCGATGCGAGAAGCCCGACGCGCGCCTTCGGCCAATATATCCCAGACGTAATCGGGATCGGCCGACAGGCGGGCGCGACGCTCCCGAAAAGGAGCGAAGTAGGTGATCAGATTCTCAGCAAACATTCGTTTGCAGTCCACGCACCCGATCCCCGCCGAACGACAGTCGGCTTCGATCTGTGCCACCTGATCCTGCGAGAAGAATTGGTGCAGCGCAAAAACGTTGCATACTTCCGGATGACCGGGATCGGAACGATAGCGCCGAGCTGGGTCCGTCATCATTTGCATTACCCGTTGGCGGATCTCGTCCGGTTCGGAAGCGATCTCGATATGGTTGTTCAACGATTTGCTCATTTTTTGCTGACCGTCAATCCCCAACACTTTGGGGAAATCGGTCAGCCTGGCCTGAGGTTCAACCAACACATCTCCGAAGTGGTAGTTGAATCGCCGCACGATCTCCCGGGTAAACTCTAGATGTGGGAGTTGGTCCACCCCAACCGGCACAGTATCCGCCTTATAAAGGGTAATGTCGGCCGCCATCAGCACCGGATAACCAACCAACCCGTAGTTCACGTTGTCCGGCTGTTGACGGACCTTTTCCTTGAACGTGGGCAGACGGGTCAGCCATCCCAACGGCGTGACCATCGAGAGCAGTAGATGCAGTTCGACGACCTGGGGAACGTGCGATTGAACGAAAAGAATCGTCCCTCGATCCGGGTCAATCCCTGCCGAAAGCCAATCCAGGGCCATTTCGTAGGTCCATTCTCGCAGGTATTCCGTATTTTCCAACGTGGTCAAAGCGTGCAAGTCCACCACGCAATAGATACAGTCATATTCGTCTTGCAAGGCTACGTAGTTTTGAATCGCGCCTAGATAGTTCCCCAGGTGTTGGCGCCCCGTTGGACGAGCACCGGAAAACACACGACTTTTTTTCTTGTCCATAGACAACCTCACTCCTCTTTACGATGTACGAATACTGAATGCCCTGGCTGCCCTCACACAGAAATCCTTCCTGCTCCGTGGTTCGCCCCCCCTCAGTCCCCCCCGCTCGCAGGGGGAAGCTTGCCCCCCTCAGTCCCCCCGCTCGCAGGGGGGAAGCCTGTCCTCCTCCCGTGGAACGGGGGAGCTAGAGGAGGGCGCGATCCATGATAGCCACTTTGTGAAATCTGGAAAGTACTGGTTAGTGTACCACAGGTGACGTCCAGGGACAACTCACCCTAGCCGGCATTGCATTGAGTCTCACCGGGCCACCACGAAAGCGATAGCATACTCACGGGTGTGGGAGAGGCTGACGGACCATTCGGTAAGACCTAGATGGGCAGCACGCTCGGCCGCAGAGCCGGAGAGGTGCACGACTGGCTTACCACGTTCATCTCCCACGACCTCTACTTCCTGCCAGGCGATCCCATCCCGGGCCATCATACGCACCCCCACACCCAGAGCTTTGGATACGGCCTCTTTGGCGGCGAAACGGGCAGCCAATTCCGGTACGCGCCCCCGACAGTACCGTATCTCCGTCGGGGTGAAGACGCGCTGGAAAAACCGCGCCGCATACCGTTCGACAATTCGCTTGACACGGGCTATCTCCACCAGATCCACGCCTGTCGTCAACATATCCACTCCTATGCTACTCCCCTATGCCACTCCTACGGGAGTCTCGGCTCGGTCAATCTGACGGCGGGCCGGCGACCGCCAGCGCGTATGCGTCGGGATCGAGCCAGCGGCGGGCGACTTCCTGAACCCGCTTCGCGTCGATCTCTGCGATCAGAGCGGCATACCGCTGGAGATAGTCCAAACCCAATCCATAGCGCTCCATATTGACGATCGCACCCGCCACTCCTTCATTCGTCTCCAAGCGCAGTGGCAAACTGCCGGTGATGAAACTCTTGTTCTCGGCCAGTTCAACTTCGTCCACCGGCTGTTCACGGATCCGGCGGATCTCCGCTCGGAACCCCGCGACGGCCCGTTCCACATTGGTGGGATGCACACCGGCAACAATCCGCCAGGGGCCTGGTCCCAGGCCACCATCCAGTCGGCTGTACGAGTAGTACGCCAGCCCTTGAGAATCGCGCACTGTGTCACCCAAGCGCCCCATCAGGCCGAATACGCCCAAAATGGTATTGCAAACCACGGCATCCAGATAATCAGGGGAACTACGCGCCGGGCCGGGATACCCCAACACAATGTCTGCCTGCATCTTACCGTGAATCGGGACGAATCGCTCTCGAACTTCGGTGATTTTGGGAACCTGTGGCCAATCCACAGGCTGCGGGGCCGGCCCTTCCCAATCACCAAAAGCCTGCCCGATCCGCTCCAGTGCCTCGTCTGACTTCACTGCGCCCACCACGACGATCACCATCCCCTGGGGAGTGTAGCGAGTGGCGTGAAACTCGGCCAGGTCCGAGGGGGTGATCTTGCGAACCGTTTCGATGTACCCGCTTACACTACGGGCGTAGGGGTGTTCCATCGGATAGGCCAATTCATAAAACGCCAGATTGGCCATCGCGCTGGTGTTGTGGGCACGCTCCTCCAACGCAGTGATGATTTCCCCCTGTAAGCGGGCCACCTCGTCACCCGGAAACGTTGGGAAGCGCAACACGTCCGCTAATACGTCCAAAACCAGGGGTAAGTCCTCCGCCAGGCTTTTGCCCCCGAAGCCCGTGGTATGCACCCCGCTGCTGACGCCGAAGCTTGCCCCGACCGATTCTACCTCTTCGTAGATGTGGGCAAACGTTCGTTTGGCCGTTCCCCGCGCCACTGCATCGGCCGTGAAGGCCGCCAGCCCAGCTTGCTCCGGCCGCTCATAGCAGGCGCCGGCCGGCAGATAGCCCCGCACGACAACGGCCGGACTGGTGAAATTTTCTCGCACCAGGACGACGATGCCATTGGGCAGTGTATACCGTTGGATGTCATCAGGACCAGGGATAGACATTAAACTCCTTTGCTCTCATGCTCTCACCATCATTGGCGGTTGTTTTCTGGCAAGTACCAGCCCACGGTACGGTTAGACGGTCGCAGATATGTTTGCGCAACCCGCAACACGTCATCCACGGTGACCGCGCTTAACCGAGCGATGTAATCTTCAAACCAACCGTAGTCCGCGAAAATCTCACTAAAACCAATCCAAAAAGCCTGACCGGTGACCGATTCGCTGGAATAGGCGAACTGCGCCTTGGCTTGTTTGATCGCTTTCTCCAGCTCCTCCGCCGAGATCGTCTCGCTCTGCAGCCGATCAATCTCCGTCTCCAAGGCGGACTCGACTTCCGCCGGTGTACGGCCAGCACGCACGACAGCCGATAGACTGTACACGAAGGGGTCCACAGTGGGGATCAAGGAGCCGGAAACTTCCGTGGCCAGTTCTCCCGCCACCAGCGTCCGGTACAGACGGCTGCTCTTGTTTGTCAGTCCTCCGCCCATGAAGGATATGCCACTAGCGCCAGTAAGTACAGCATCCAGCACCGTCAAGGCGAAGAAATCCGGCTCACGAGCAGTAGGGACGTGGAACACGATCTGAAGATAGGCGGTGCTTCCTTCCCCTTCCCGGATCACCCGACGCTCCCCACGTTGCGGCGGCTCGACAACCCGCACTTGTGGAATGTCCGAGCCGGCGTCTATGGAGCCAAAGTGCTGCTCAATCTGAGCCAGCATTTCCTCGGCCCGGAAATCGCCTACAGCGACCGCCAACGCATTGCGGGGCGCGTAATAGGTGCGATAATGACGATAGAGCTGCTCCCGCGTCATCGTCTCCAGATCGGACATGCAGCCAATGGTTTCTACCCCATATGGATGCACGTGAAAGGCCGTCGCCATCACCTCCAGCCCCAACAGAAACTCCGGGTCGTTCTCCGAACCCTGCCGCTCACTGATGATGACCGTCCGCTCCGCCTCGACTTCGTCGGGGTCGAATAACGCATTCTCCATCCGATCCGCCTCAATCTGTAACGCCAATCCGATGCGCTCCGCCGGCAGGGTCTCGAAGTAGGCGGTGAAATCGTACCATGTCATCCCATTGAACACCCCTCCCTCACGGGCAACCAGGCGATCCACCATCCCTTTGGGAAAAGTCGGCGTCCCTTTGAACAACATATGTTCCACCCAGTGGGAGATGCCGGTGATGCCCAGATGCTCGTTCCGGCTACCGACCTGATACCAAACCCAGAAACTAGACACCGGCGCGATATGCGATTCTTTGATCAATACCTTCAAACCGTTTGATAACGTTGTGTTCAGCAAGTGATCCTCTCTTTCATTTTCGTTCATTCCCTCTTCATAACCCGAAAACTAATCATACCATAAACGCCGGTTTGTACCAAGTCGCCTGGCTGTGTATAATTACATCCAGTTACTGGGATGGTTCATTTTCTCCTGGGAATTGGTTTACACTTTGGGCTGCCTCAAGA
>CAZXVB010000107.1:0-8364 GCA_964643875.1 uncultured Anaerolineales bacterium
CGAGGACCAGAAGAGCCACTCCACACACCGTACCAAGAGAGCTCAACAAACCTCCTCCATTGGTAGACGGTGTGCCACCTCCCGGCACCTCTTCCGTCCCTATGCCTTCTTGTGAGGAGGGCGCCAGTAGGGCCTGTGATAACACACGAACATCTACGGCGTCCCGGCCACTGAGCTCATTCGCTAGATTGTCGAGGGTTTGAGCCAGCTCTTCCTGCTCCCAAAACTCTACGCCCAGCTTGTCCCGTGCCCATGCAGTGTCACCGGGATGGGTGCCGGTGCTGGAATACTCTCGGGCGACCCAAAGGATATAGTCCCTTTGAAAGTCAGAACGCAGATTGGCCGGACTCAAATTGACCACTTCGAGTGGCCAAAGGACCCATCCAATAAGGAGACCCAATGCTAGCCCCAGAAGAATACCGAAGAGCAGAACTTTCCGTTGTTGAGCAAGCTGGATGATGATGTTCATAATTGTCGTCATTTTTGCCCCCTTGGTAAGGCCATCAAAAATCAATGTTGTGGAATCTCAATATTCTGGAATCACCGTTACTTTACCACAAAGTCCCAACTAGGGCAAATCACCGTTTGGTATCTTTTGGGATGTCTGGGATGTTCCTTGCGCACGAGGATGGGATCGCAAATAGACTTCACGGGCGTGGCTACGACTTACGTGGGTATAGATTTGGGTCGTAACGAGGTTTTCGTGCCCCAATAGTTCCTGTACGATTCGTAGATCGGCTCCCCCGTCCAGCAAGTGAGTGGCGAAAGTGTGGCGCAGCACATGTGGAGAGACCTGTATGCGGATTCCTGCTTGCTTTCCGGCCTGTTCCAATATAAGGGCAACACCCCGCACAGACAACCGACCTCCCCGATGATTGAGCCATAATGCATCAGTGGGATGTTTTCCCAGCAGGGCCGGGCGACCGCTCGCCAGGTATGCCTGGAGAGCTTGGACGGCCGGACGCCCCAACAGTCCCACTCGTTCCTTGTTTCCTTTGCCAACAACGCGCACCTGGGCATACAGTAAATCCACGTCATCCAGATCGAGGGCAGTCAATTCACTGACCCGTAGGCCAGCCGCGTACAGCACTTCGATGATCGCTCGATTCCGCAATCCTAGCGGCTTGGTAGTATCTGGTACAGCCAACAGAGCCTCGACTTCAACGATAGTCAGATATCGAGGGAGCCGTTTGGGGATCCGAGGAGCGTCAATAGTTCGGAAGGTGTTCTCCCGCCAAATCTCTTTTCGCACCAGAAAATCCCCGAATGCACGCAACTCAGCCACTCGGCGCGCGACGCTCGCACGGGCGTAGCCGACTTCGTCCAGTTCCACCAGATACCGTCGCAACAATGGACGGTCTATTTGCAGTACTGTACCGATCTGGTGTTCCTTGCAATAATCCAGGAACTGGCCAATGTCGTGTCCATAGTTCTTGATAGTGTAAGGAGACGCATTTTGTGCCTGCAGGTGATTCAGGTATTGTTCCAAAAGATCTCGCATACGCTTTCGTGGCATGCCAAGGGCCGATGCTATGCCTGTCCATCCAATGTACGACGGATGCTTTCCATCAGTTTCTCGAAGGCAAACGGTTTGGTGATGTGATCTACAACGCTCTGCTCTGCTCCACCCGTTTGGTCGGGAAGCAAGACCGAGACGATGATGACAGGGATGTCGGCGGTTTGGGGATTCGTTTTAATCTGATGGAGCACCTCCATTCCGTTGATGTCCGGCAACATCATATCCAGCGTGATTAGGTCTATGTTGTGCGTCTGAGTCAGAGAGATGGCTTCCTCACCATACGCCGTCGTGAGGACCTCAAACCCCTCACGACGCAATTGGAGGGCGATCAACTGTGCAATGTCAAGATCGTCCTCGACCACCAGGATTGTGCGGGGTGAGGTCGGCTCCTCCAATTCAGGGGAAACGTCCTGGGGAATATCCACCCGGGTAGGCAGAATGAACGTGAATGTATTACCCACACCGTTGCTCTCGATCCCACTTTCAACCCATAAGCGACCACCATGTATCTCCACCAACATCTTGGCCACCGGCAACTCCAGCCCGGTTCCACGCACTTCATACGAGACGGCATCCTCTGAGCGGTGGAAACGTTCGAAGATACGTTCTTTGTCTTCCGGGCTGATGGGCGTCCCCATGTCGGAAATGTCTACCCGCACACCTTCCTCGGAACCGGAGAGTGCCATCGTGATGCGTCCTCCCGATGGAGTCACCCGACAGGCATGATTGACCAGGTTCATCACAACTTGCTTGAGACGTTCTCGATCTCCCAACACCGGGGGGACATTCGGCTCAATGTCTAACGTCAGACGCAGCCCCCGCTGTCCACACAGGGGCTGGATCGCCTCGGCTGCATCGCGGATGACTTGATCGATCCGCACCCGCTGGATGTTAAGATTCAGGCGATAGCTCTCTACCCGACTGATATCCAGCAAGTCATTGATAAGAGCAACCAAATGGTCGGCGTTTTGTTGAACGATTTTGAGGAACCCGAGCCGTTCTTCTCCCAGCTCGTCAGCATCTTGCAACAACAAATCACAGTATCCTTTGATGGCTGTCAAAGGCAGGCGTAACTCGTGGGAGATGTTGGAGACGAAATCACTGCGCGAGCGCTCCGCTTCGACCTCCCGGGTGATGTCACGCAGTAACGTGACCACCCCCAGGAATTCCCCTACATCGGTCAGGACAGGGGAAAGGTGGGCTTGAATGAACCGCCCTCCCACCTCGATAATCGTTTCGGCCGGCTGACCACTGTGGCCATAGGAATAGGGATCGGCGTAGAGCCGTCGCATCGCTTCCGTAATAGCCATCCGACCGCGGGCTGCGTAAGGCTCGAAAAGTGTCTTGACCGATTTACCAATCACCTCTTCGGGCAGCAACTTCAATATCCGGGCCGCTGCCCGGTTGAAGGTGATCACCTGGCCTTGAATATCGTTTACAACGACGCCGTCACTCATAGAGGCCAGAGCTGCATACGTCATCGAGGCTAGTTCCTTTCGTTGATTGAGAGGCTGTTTTTCATTCATTCTCACTACTCCTTTGCATTTCCACCCGACACTGCTGCCCGCCCTGGTCATTTCGTTCTTTTCGATGTGCTTTGCGCTGGGTATCAAGATATTTAATCACAGAGGCGATTTTATCCGGCGGCATAACTCGGTTCACCACTCCACGCTCGATAGCTACCTTCGGCATGCCAAAAACCACACAGCTTTGCTCATCCTGGGCAATGATGTGCCCCCCCGAATGATGGAGGACTTCCAATCCATCGGCACCATCTTCTCCCATACCCGTCAATACGACACCAACCGATGCCGCTCCATAGGCACGAGCGACTGACTCAAATAAACGGGTGGCCGAGGGACGTTGCCCTTTGACAGGGGGTGATTTGTCCAGCCGAGCGATGCCGGCCGGTGTCACAGTCAAATGTGTGTCGTCCGGGGCAATTAATACGTGTCCCGGCCGAACTCGCTCGCCATCTTGCGCCAACGAAACTTGCAACGGTGTTTCGCTATCCAGCCATTGCGCGAATCCCTGAGAAAAACCCGGTGTGATGTGCTGTACTGCCAGGATAGGGATCGAGAGGTCGGCCGGCAAGGCACTCAAAATCTCTCGTAAAACTCCTGGCCCCCCGGTAGAGGCCGCAATGGCGATCAACTGAGTCTTGTCGATTTGCCATTGCGTGGGCAACACCCTCTGTTCCTGTGGGAGAGTCATCCCCTCTAGCCGGGGAACAGGATATTTCAACGTGACGACCTGGACATCCGACATCAACCGGATCGTGGTGATTAGTTGGTGACGGGCAGCCGCATATGCCTTGGGCGTGATGCCGGCCGGTTTCTCCACTACAGTGAGCGCCCCAGCCTCGATGGCCGCGAAAGCGATATTACGGTCTGTCTCATATGCACTGCTGGCTACGACGACAATGGGAGTTGGTGTCGTGCTCATAATCCGCCGGATCGCTTCCAGCCCGTCTAGCCGAGGCATACGGATGTCCATCGTGATCACGTCCGGGCGTAAACGGGCCGTCAAACGGATGGCTTCTTCTCCATCACGGGCTTGTCCCACCACCTGGAAGCCCGGCTCCGTCTCAATCATACTGATCAGAATTTGACGGACTACTTGCGAGTCGTCTACTACGAGCACACGAATGATGTCCTTCATCCGGCCGTTTTACTCCACTGAAAAATATCGAGGGATACTTTCCCTGGGTTTCATCTGCTGTTTGCGCCCCATCCGCCCAATCCAAGATAATTATGCAATGAATTTCATTTGCCGCAGCGTTTCCAGTAGCACAGCATCGGCAAAGGCATCCTTGGGGATATAATCCACTGCACCGGTTTGAAGGCCCAACACGACTGCTTCTTGTTCATCATGGCGAGTGAACATGATAATTGGAATATCCTGTGTATTCCGATCACTCTTCAAGCGCTGGCAAACCTGGAAACCATTCATTCCCGGCATCTGTATATCGAGCACGATCAAGTCTGGTCGCCGCTCCTGGGCGATCTTCAGGCCGGTAAGGCCATCTTGGGCCAGCAGAACCTCCAATCCGGCATCTTCCAGTAAAGTTTGTATGTGAAGCGCCTGAGTAGGACTGTCTTCTAGCACGAGGACCGTTTTTCTGGATTCACTCTCCATTCATTTTCTCCTACTTCACCCACTTGATCAACGTCACCTGCAAGTCACCAGCAGGCAATCTTTTGACGAGCAGGTCGTCTATCAGCCAACGCACATCTGAAAAGGCCCGGGAACTGGTATCCAGATTTTCCCCCTGTATGGCCGTACAGGCCACTTGCAAACCAATCCGATCGCCATTATCAAAACGCCCGATAGAGATGTGCCCCTGATAAGTCTCGCCCAACCGCAAGGCGCGAGCCAGAGAGGATGTCGCCAGAGCAACCCGGGCCTGACTGGTAATATCGAACCCCGTTGACCGAGCGAGTTTACGGACTTGCATACGGGCCATAAAAACATCGAACTCGCTCCGGATCTCTATCGTTTGGATTTCATTCATACTACTACCCCTCTGCTATGCTGACTCGCCGGCGTCGAGTGTGTTGCGATTGGAGTGTCATCTTGCCGGCGTGGTCTATGGTTATCCTCTGTTACGTATACCAGATCCGTAGCCCTCTATGGCTCTTCGGTCGAGGTCAAGCTGGATATGCGAGGAGGCAAGATACCTAACTGACGAATGGTTTCCAATAACACACTACTGGAAAAAACATCCTTGGGAATGAAGTCTACTGCTCCCAGATCAATGCCTTGTAAAGCAGTCGCAGTATCGTCCCGCACAGTCAACAATACAATCGGAATGTGCGCCGTACGCTCGCCGCTTTTTAGAATTCGACAAGCCTCGAACCCGCTCATTTTCGGCATTTCGACATCCAGAACAATCAAGTCTGGAAGATACTGGCGTGCCAATGTGACCCCTATTTCTCCGTCTGGTGCCCACAGTACCTCCAATCCCTCCTCTTTGAGGAGATACTCCAGTGCCAAGGCCTGTGCCGGGCTATCTTCAACGATCAGGATCAATTTATTTGCTGTTTGAGCCATCGAGTTTTACCTTCAAATCAACTGTTCAATCGTATCTAAGAGACTGTTTTGATCGAAACTGCTCTTGGTGATATATGCATCAGCCCCGACTTCGATTCCCCGCGCCTTGTCCTCGGCTGAGTCCAATGATGTCACCAAAATCACCGGAATGTTTTCCGTACGGGGGTCTCCCCGAATTCGCTGCGTCAGTCCGAACCCGTCCAGGTGGGGCATGACCACGTCCGTGACGATCAGATCGGGCAGATCGCCGGATGCAATGGTCAACAAGGCTTCTTGACCGTCGGTGGCCAGTTGGACTTCGTAACCGGCCGCTTCCAGGATATTCTTTTCCAGCGTGCGCGTCGTAATGGAGTCATCTACCACCAGGATTCTCCGTGGAGCGCGTTCTTCGGTAACGGACGCCGGTCTAGCCCAGGCAAGCTTCGCCAGCGCCGGCCGACGCTCACCCCGCAATCCCAGCTTAATCAGATCGGCCACATTCAAGATCAGGACGACATCCCCACTTCCCATGACCGTGGCGCCTGCAATACCTCCCACGCGCTCCAACTGGCGTCCCAGGCTCTTGATCACCACTTCCTGTTCTCCTAACAGAGCATCCACAGCAAAGGCCATGCAACGTTCTGCCGTTGCCAGGATGACGACCGGAATACGAGCCTGCTCCAGCCATATTTCTGAGGGAGGCAAACCGAGCACATCCCCCAAACGTACCAAGGTAATTGGGCGACCATCATAGACCAGGGTATCATGCCCTTCCAAGGGGGAGATCTCATGGGGATGGACGTACATAATGCGCTCGATCGCATTGTGCGGGATGGCAAAAACTTCACCGGATACCCTCACCAACAGCCCGCGAGAGCTGGTCAATGTCAAAGGGATTGTCAGTGTAAACGTCGTACCCTGGTTGAGACGTGATTCTACGTCCACCCGGCCATGCAGTGCCTCCACATTGCGCCGCACGACGTCCAATCCGATACCTCGTCCGGAGATGTCGGTGATGATGGGGCTGGTGGAAACCCCGACGTTGAAGATCGCTTCTTTCAGATCCTCTTCTGTCCAGGAGCCGGCGTCAATCCCCCGCCTACGGGCAAGGCTTTGCCGAACTGCTTCCAAATCGAGTCCGCCGCCGTCATCAGAAACATAAATAACAACCTCCTTACCGAGCTGTTCCGCTTTCAACGTGATCGTCCCAACCGGTGGTTTACCCAGGGCCACTCGTTGATCGGGTGTTTCGATCCCATGCCCGACTGCATTACGCAACAAATGAATCAGTGGGTCCTTAATACGCTCCAAGACCTGTTTATCAAGTTCCGTCTCCCCTCCCACGATCTGCAACACGGCTTCTTTGCCGGAGTCTTTCGCCAGGTCCCGTACCATACGGCCAAAAGTTGCCGTGATCGTTGTCAATGGGAGCATACGAACACGCTTGATCTCCTCTTCCAGTTCGTCAATGACAAGGGACATGTGCATCGTATCACTGACATACTCCCGCGTCAGGTCATTGACGCGGGAGGCGACCTCTCGGAGTCGTTCCTGACTGTTCCCAATGTAGTTCAGCAAGCGAGTGATATCTTTGCCCAGTTTCAAATCGCTATGGGAAATGTCTGTAGTCGTCAGTTGCCAAGTCTCATACTTCTGGAAGTACGTAGATGGTTTCAATTCACGTTCACGTTCAGTTTTCTCGTTGCCGGGGGCGACCTCCACCGGCCCCAGGCGGCGAAAACCTAAAATGCCACTCGTATCCATCTGACGCATCAGACGGTTGTAGGCACTGCGGACAGCGGTCCATTCTTTTTGCCACATTGAGACGGATTCCCGCAAGGCAATCATCTGTCCCCGTCGTCGTTCGGCCCGGATTTTGGTCACCAATAACTCGCTGAGCTGGGCCATCAACGTATCTAGCTTGCCCACATTGACGCGGATTGTATCATCGGCACTAAAAGTCGGAACTGTAGAGGTTGGTGTTTCTTCAAGTGGCCCCGGTTCGGTTGCTCCAGCAAATTCTGTCGTGCCCGGTGTTTCTGATAGTGAGGAAGCTATCGTCATTTCCGTTTCAGCCTTCGAGGAGACCTCGGAAACACCGGCTGCCGATGGCGGCGTTTCTTCTGATTTCGCCGGCGGCTTAGGGTGGGAGGGTGTGGGCGAGCCTGCACCGGAGCCGGCACGTACCTGTTCCAATTCGGCCAACGCTTGCAAAGCTTCGAATGGCGGCGTTGTCTCACCCGCTTCATAGGCTGTCTGGACAACCTGAATTGCATCAATCGCTCGGTAACATGCGGTGAATAGTTCCGTCGTCGGGGACACAACTTCCTTTTGAAGATCGTCCAGGGCGCTTTCCAGCGCGTGGGCCAATTGTTCAACCATGGTGACTCCCATCGCGCGGGCAGCGCCTTTGAGACTATGTGCTGCTCGGAAAATATCTTCCAACGTGATACGACGCTGTTCTCCTTCGACCGTTCCCTGCTCCAGAGCTAACAGGCCATCGTTCATCGTTTGCACATGTTCCGATAGCTCTGCCCGGAACGACGCGATCAATTGTTCCCGTACTTTCGCTGCCAGGGACATACGTCCTCCCCAATAATAAAACCTGCCTTCGCCACTGAGCCACTGAGGGGTTCCCGAAATGTCAATCGTTGAGTGATGTCATATTGAGTGCTGTCAGTGGCTGTTGTTCGATTGACTATCAATGCAGGCTGTATTGCTCCACGATCTCCATCAGTTGACGGGCCAGGTCGTTCAATTCGCGGGCCGCTTGTTCGGCCTGGCGGGTGCTCGCCAGGCTCTGTGTCGTAGCC
>CAZXVB010000108.1:0-7041 GCA_964643875.1 uncultured Anaerolineales bacterium
CAACTGAGTTGGAGACCCTCCCGCAGGTTGAACTCAAAGTCGATTTATGCGCGGACTTGCCCTCAAAAACCGAGTGTTTTGGCATCGAAAAATGGTAACCTGCGGGAGGGTTGCCCACTTTCCAACTGAAATGAACCGCACCCAAATCATTTCATTTTCTCCCCACCACCAAAATAATTGACGGAGACAACCAACAATGAAACGTGCTGTCAGTATCAGCCTGGGGAGCGCCACCCGCGATAAAAAGGTCGTGTTGACACTCCTGGGACAAGATATTTCAATTGAACGCATCGGCACCAATGGCGACATCGAAAAGGCCATCCGCTTGTACAACGAATTGGATGGTGAGGTAGATGCCTTTGGCGTCGGGGGCATTGACCTGGGCCTGACCGTGGCCGGCCGATATTACCCTCTGTACGATGCCCAGCAACTGGTCGCTGGCGTCAAAAAGACCCCGGTGGTAGATGGCGGAGGCCTCAAGGCGACATTGGAACGTCGCATTGCCCAATTCGTCGAGGAGCAGATCGGCACAGAGATTTACCCCAAGCGGGTATTGATCACCGCTGGGGTGGACCGATACGGTAGTGCCCTTTCCTTCGAGGAG
The DNA here is from genome assembly GCA_964643875.1 of uncultured Anaerolineales bacterium. Classification (GTDB taxonomy): domain Bacteria; phylum Chloroflexota; class Anaerolineae; order B4-G1; family B4-G1; genus CAZXVB01. Next base: position 605 of record CAZXVB010000108.1, read on the forward strand.
GCCGGCTACGAGCTACTGTGTGGTGATTTCGGCTTCGCGTTGGGGATTCCCATCCCTATCCGCTCGCTACGCGGATTGCGCTTGCTAGCCCGCATCCTGCTGCCGATATTGGGACGACTGCCATTGGGGTTCCTCTACCCCACTGGCGAGAAACAAGAAGAGATTGTACCGAAATTCGAGAAGTGGTATGCCTGGGCCACGGTGATCAGCGGAGACTGTCTCTACATCAAACGCCATATGCCCGACCGACTGGACGGCAAAGTGATCGTCACCAATACCACTACACTGGCCGACGTCGAAGCCTTCCGTCGGCGGGGCGTGCGTTATCTAGCCACTACGACTCCCCGCCTGGAAGGACGCAGCTTTGGCACCAATGTGATGGAAGCTACCCTGGTGTCACTCGCCGGTAAGGGCCGCCCGCTGACCACTGACGAGTTGGAGGACATGCTGGAGCAACTTCACTTTCACCCCACCATCCAGCTATTGAACGATTGCTCTTGAGCGCTTAGGAGGATATAATGGACAAAACCCTTTCCATCGTCGCTGTAATCTCTGCCGGAGGTGTCCCCTCTGAAGACGACCCCCTGTTTGCATACACCCAGGGGCAGCCCAAGGCGTTGTTGCCGATCGCCGGTCGTCCAATGATCGCCCACGTGGCAGACGCGCTGGCACACACGCCTGGTGTGGAGCATATCGTCGTCATCGCTCTATCGGAGGAGGAATACACGTTTTCGATGCCGGTTGAGCACGTGCCGGACGCCGGCAGCCTGATCGCCAATGCGGAAGCCGGCCTCCGATACGCTATGGAACACTATCCCGATCTAGACGCCGTTCTGCTCAGCAGTTCCGATGTGCCGCTCATCACCCCGGAGATCATCACCCAATTCGTTCAGGAGTGTCTGCGCACTGATCACGACTTGTATTACCCCATCGTCGAGCGTTCGGTGATGGAAGCACGTTTCCCAGAATCCCGCCGCAGTTACGCCCATCTGAAGGACGGCGATTTCGCCGGGGGAGATGTGTTTTTGGTGCGTCCTACGCTGGGGGCCAGCCATACCCGCCTGATGGATGAGTTGGCGGCGGCTCGCAAAAACGTCCTGCGACAAGCCCGCATGGTCGGTATGTGGACGTTTATCAAGCTGCTTACTCGCCAGTTGACGATCGAGGAAGGAACACAACGAGTCAGCAAGGTGTTGGGTATCCGAGCCAGGATCATCCCGGTTCCCTGGGCAGAGATTGGGATGGACGTGGACAAGCCGTTTCAATTCGAGATCGTCCGCCGGGAGATCGAAGCGCGTGGTGGATGATCGCAGCGGGTCTTCCCGGCCGATGTGGAGGGAACGCCTCCTGGCGTGGGATCAGCAATGGTCGGCACATCTGGCCGTCCGGTCCGGACGCCGTCCATTACGTCTAATCGCCCTCGTCCTGGCCCACACCGGCGATAGTCCCTTGTGGTTCCTGATGGGAACCATCTTGTTCTTGCAGGGTTCACCAACCTGGAGAGACATGGGAGAGCGTATCCTGATCGGCACGTTGGTGGTCGGGGCTATCACGACGGCGCTCAAATGGGTTTTCCGCCGTCAACGGCCGCCGGGAGAAGGATGGAGCTTCTATACCCGCTTCGACCGTCACGCCTTCCCCTCCGGTCATGCCGGGCGGACTGCCTGTATTGCCGTCCTGCTGGGGGCGCACCTTTCGGAATCGTGGGGCGTGTGGAGCGCGATGGGCTTGTGGGTGTGGGTGGCCCTGGTAGGGATCGCGAGGGTGGCGTTGCAAGTTCATTTCCTCGGCGATATCGTGGGGGGATGGCTAATCGGCGTCTTCATTGGTGCCCTCATTGACGTAATTGGCGTAAGTACACCCATCGGCGGGGCATGGGTGCAATGATGGAGGTGTTCAAAATGCCTGCTTCCCCTAGCAGCTGTACTTGTCCAACAAGGAGGCAAAGACGTTGAGCCGAATTGCTGGCGTGATTCTGGCGGCCGGCGCAGCAACCCGTTTTGGGCAGACCAAGCAATTACTGGATTGGCACGGGGTTCCATTGGTTGCCCACGTCGCCGACGTGGCCTCGACGGCCGGCCTGGAACCGATCATCGTCGTGCTGGGCTGTGAAGCTGATGCCGTGCGAGCGGCCCTGGGGCACCGCCTGACATCCCGAGAACAGGGACAGTCGGTACAGACGGTGATAAATTGGCACTGGCCGGCCGGTATGAGCACCTCGGTCCGCACGGGGTTGTACACCTTGCCGGAGGATATCGAGGCAGCCATTTTTCTCCAATGCGATCAGCCCTTGATCTCACCGGCGCTGTTGTACGCTATGATGGAGCGTTTCGCCTCCGACGACGCCGGTATCGTTCATCCGGTGGCAGGTGGCCGCCGGAGCACACCGGTGCTTTTCGCCCGCCGCTTCTTCCCTGAACTGGCCCGCATTATCGGCGATCAGGGCGGACGCACGTTAATCTCCCGCTACGCTGACCAGGTCGCTACCGTCCCCGTGGACGATCCGCTTATCCTGACCGACGTGGATACCCCTGCGATCTACGAGCAATTGCGGGCGCTGGCAAGCCAGCGCCATCGCCTGGCCAAGATCCGCCACGCCATCATAGATATGGATGGCGTGTTGTGGCACGGGGAGCAGCCGATGCCCGGTCTACCCGAATTCTTCAGCTTCCTGGAGCGTCATCATATTGCCTTCATCCTGGCGACCAACAACTCCAGCCGCTCGCCAGCCCAATACGTCGCCAAGCTGGCCCGCTTCGGCGTTTCGCTCCTGGAAGAGAACGTGCTTACATCAGGCCAGGCCACGGCGGCTTACCTGGCTTCCCTGGCGCCCCCTGGCGCGCCAGTCTACTCCATCGGGGGAGAGGGGTTGAGGCACACACTGACCCGGCATGGTTTTGTCTGCATCAGTGGATACGCCGAAGCGCCCCCGGCGCAACCGGTCTACGTCGTCGTAGGATGGGACCAGAAATTGACGTGGAAGAAGTTAGAAGAGGCTACCCTGTTGATCAACGCTGGGGCGCAGCTCATTGGCACCAACCCCGACCACAGTTATCCCACAGAACGCGGGCCGGTGCCGGGCAACGGCGCCCAACTGGCCGCCCTGGAGACCGCCACCGGTGTGTCGGCTGTAATAGTGGGGAAGCCATCGCCCTGGATGTACCGGGAAGCGCTACATCGTATGAACGCCCGGCCTGAAACGACCGTTGTCATCGGGGACCGGCTGGATACCGACATCCCCGGCGGTGTGCGGCTCGGAATGACCACCGTGCTCGTCCTTTCCGGCATCACCCGCCAGGCCGACGTGGCGACTTCGCCGGTCAAGCCGGACATCCTGTGCGCCGACATCAGTGAATTGACAGCCCGTTGGTCAGCATCACTGGAGCGCGAATGACCGAATGACAATGATGACAAGGGCAAATGACCGTTCCCCAATCTACCTCTACGATCTCGACCTCCCGGCCCTGACAGCTTTGTTGGCAAAGTGGGGCGAACCAACCTACCGCGCTCGACAACTTTGGGAATGGCTCTACATCCACCTGACCACCGACTTCGATGCCATGACGAACCTGCCACGCACTCTGCGGACGCGGCTGGCCGCTGAGACGATTATTGACCGCCCTCAGATCGTGGATACCCTCCGCTCCACCGACGGCGAGACCCGCAAGGACTTGCTCCAACTATCTGACGGAGAAACCATCGAGGTTGTGTTGATGCGCTACACCCGTCGGCGCACAGCCTGCATCTCGACCCAGGTAGGATGTAGCATCGGCTGCCCTTTCTGCGCTACCGGCCAGATGGGATTCCGGCGTAATCTGCGTAGCGGCGAGATCGTGGCCCAGGTACTCCATTGTGCCCGCGAGTGGCGAGCGCAGGGAGAACGTCTCTCCAACGTCGTCTTGATGGGAATGGGAGAACCGTTGCTGAACTCCGAGGCGGTGTTTGCGGCGCTCCGGCGGATGACCGATGAGAATGGGTTCCGCCTGGGACAGCGACGCATCACTTTGTCCACGGTTGGCATCGTGCCGGGCATAGTGCGGCTGGCCGAACTGGCCGAACAACCCCACAGTGGGCTGCAGATCACACTGGCCATCTCACTCCACGCGGCGACGGACGCACTGCGCAACCGGCTGGTGCCCATCAACCGGCGCTACAACCTGGATACACTGTTCCAGGCTTGCCATCACTACATCCAGCGGACAGGGCGACGGGTGAGTTTCGAGTGGGCCTTGATTGCGGGGGTAAATGATTCCGCCATCCAGGCACAGGCATTGGCTGCCCGCCTGGTGGGGATGCAAGCCCATGTCAACCTGATCCCACTGAATCCGACTGATGGATATGCCGGTCGGCCCCCGGCCCCGGCGGATATCGAGACGTTCACCGCCGTCCTGGAGCGCCACCACATTCCCTACACCATTCGTCTACGACGAGGCGTGGACATTCAAGCCAGTTGTGGTCAACTCCGTCAGCGTTCCGCCGCTGCTGGCGGGGGATCGAGCAAGAACCTGTCCAAATCGTAATTGCCGCTGTTGAACGCCACCAACCTGACCCAATCTATCGCCCCACTACGGTCGCAGAATCTCTCGATGAACTGGCCAGTAAACCGATTGACAACTCTAGCACGCTCCACATAAAATACCTCATTATGTTCCTTGGCACGATAGCCAATCGGTTCGATGATGTCGGTATACAAATCCTCGTTTTCGCTGATTAGGTACCAGAAGTTCTGCCCCACCACTTTCAAATAGCCGGCCTTCATATAACTTGTACGGGTCTTGCCATAACAGATCCCCAGCACCGGTTGCACGTTCAATGTGGTCCGTGACAATTTGACGCGGATGACAGCGTCTCGCAGGTCCTGAGCAAGCTTCTTGTGCTGTGAGCTGTTTCCCCAATTGGGACCAGACTTGATCGAAACTACGTAATGCGTGCCCGCGTTGATGAACTCCAAATCCACCCCCTGGGCAACTGATTTATGTCCCCCACACGTCTGTTCCGCAACGAAGACAGCCAAACTTTCAAGAAAATCTCCAAAAAACTTCTCTTCCGACGAGGAAAGAAAAGCTTCCAACAAACCTTCTATCAACTCTCCAGCAGTCGTGATGTGCTTTGCTTTGAACAAATAGGGGTTCTTTTTTAGCAATCGGTCGAGTGTCAGTCGCTCTAGCGAAGCAATCCGCCGCTGATGAAAGTACACGATGTTCGAGTTGACATACTCGCAGACTCGATCCAGATCCAACGACCTCATTCCACGCTCCTTGCAATGTAGGTCTCCGTCAGATCGAACAAGGGTGGCTGTACTTGGATTATCCTCTCTCTCGCCAGTTGGCAATATTCTGCATTGATATCAATGCCTACGTACTTGCGCCCAAGTTTTTTGGCAGCGACCGCTGTCGTCCCAGAACCGATGAATGGGTCCAACACGACGTCGCCTTCCACTGTAAACAGCTTGATGAACCAAGCCGGCAAATCGACCGGAAAAGCTGCACTGTGACCCCGGTTTGAGCACTCGGTAGCCATATGAATAACATTGTCTGGATAGACCATTTCCCGACCGAGCCAGTTCGCAATCTTTTTGCCAAACCCACTTTGCACTTTGGACTCATCCCTGACCTTGTCCGTCTCACTGAGATTAGCCAACCGGTCTTGTGCCCAATCCCCCACAGGAATCATCACTGCCTCTTGATGCATATTGAACTTGCGATGTTTGTTGAACTGTAACAACCTTTCCCAGGCATCCCGGAATCTATTGGGCCACTTGCCGGGATAGGAGTTCTTCTTATGCCATATAAATTCTTCGGTCCACAACCAACCCTGCGCACGCATTTTCAGTATCAGTTCGATGACGTAAGTGTGGCGTTCCCCGTCAACAACCTTTTCTTTGATGTTTAGAATGAAAGTCCCGGTCGGCTTGAGTACGCGTAGGAATTGCTCCGCTTTCGGCAGAAACCAGTGTACATATTCGTCAGGTCTTATGCCCCCATACGTTCTCTTGCGCTGATCAGCATAGGGAGGAGAAGTAAAGATCAAATCAATCGAGTTGTCTGGGAATTCCTTCAGAACCTGTTCACAATCACCGTGGATGATTTGGTCAATGAAATCCATTCTTGCCCTTCCTCGCGGCTTGGAGATTTATTCCGCTACCAACACTTGGGAAAACTGAGCCGTGAGGCAGGCTCTCTAGCCTACCAGCAGCTTGAAAAAGCCGCCTCACTACCGAAATCTTCAAGTACTGATTATACTACAAGAAACGCTCAAGCTCAAAGAAGTGGCCAGATGTAAGATGAGCGATTTCAATCGTCGTATGAATGGCTATAACTATTCAAATAGAGGTCAATCAGTAATTTTGCACTTTTTGCAAAGCATCCGCCCCTCCTCAGTCCCCCCCGCTCGCAGGGGGGAAGCCTGTATTAGTGTCAAGCCGGCTAAACCCACAG
>CAZXVB010000108.1:7141-8315 GCA_964643875.1 uncultured Anaerolineales bacterium
CCCCCCGCTCGCAGGGGGGAAGCCTGTATTAGTGTCAAGCCGGCTAAACCCACAGAAGAGCGCCGTTGCTTGACCCTATCGGTGTTACGTGTTATCATTACACAGGATGGACACAGTATCGCACAATCATCCCAATATGACCAAAACAACGGGGGGCGGGCAACGCCCCCTGTCTGTATGGATGGGAGTGGTATTGATCGCCATTTTGGCGGCCGCGTTTTATCTGCTAGGGGCGGGGTTGGCCCGCCGTATGCTCCCGACTGTGTCCCACCCCTTACCGGCGGTCATACCACCTACGTTCCCCACTGCCACCCCCACAGGTGACCGGATCACGCCAGGAGAACCGGTAGAAGGCTCGTTGGGCGGATCGAGTGGAACCGGAGAGGAAACTGGATACAATGTATGGTATTTTCCTGCTCAGGCCGGCCAGTCGGCCACCGTCGAAATGTGGCTCCACCCCGGCAGTGGATCGAACGTTGAGGCCGAATTGGTCGCGCGGCTGCTCAGTGCGAACGGCGTCCTGTTGAGCGAAGAAACCGGTTCCGTCTTTCTTCCCCCTTACTTGAGTGTGCCTTCCCTCCCGGCGGACGGTTTCTACCGCATCGAGGTGCGTCCTGCCATCGGGGAGCCGGGGCGTTACTCCCTGCTGGTTACCTTGTCGGACCAGGAAACGGCAGTCACACCAGAGACCTCCCGGCCCCACCTTTCCCCTCCAACCCCTATTGGCCAGTTGGTCACACCGGCCGAGGGAATGTTCCAATGGCCAACGATCCGGCGGCGGATCTCCGGTTGGGTCTTTCATGATCCAGGAAATCCCGGTCACATCGGTCTGGACATTGCCGCCGAAATGTGGGATCCTATCACAGCAGCAGCCGATGGGGTAGTCTTATTCGCCGAATGGGGAGGGGGATATGGGAACCTGGTAATCGTCGAACATCCCGGCGGTTGGCGCACTTATTACGCGCATCTTTCGGAAATCGTGGTCACGGTGGGGCAGACTGTGCGCCAAGGGGAGTTGCTGGGAGGTGCCGGTACGACCGGCTATTCGACCGGTACACACCTGCATTTCGAGATCCGCTATCAAGGGCGGCCTGTGGACCCCCAGCTTTATTTGCCATAGCGTTACGCACCGGATGCCGCCCGATTGAAATCGGCCTCTTTGGGCGCTTTGCGC
>CAZXVB010000109.1:0-8269 GCA_964643875.1 uncultured Anaerolineales bacterium
AACGGTAATCCTCGGCATACTCCTTGCTCCGTTGGACGTACGTGACCCCACGCGCCTCGTCCCACCCCACTGTCTGTTGGATCACGGTCTCTCCACGCTCCAACGCAGCAATCTGCTCCGCGATTTCGTAGGCCACCGCGTCGGTCAAGGCCCGGAAGGAGTTCAGGTTCTTGATCTCGTGTCGGGGGTTCAGTTCGTCGGACCCAACCGGCCGCACACTGACGCTGGCCTCGAAGCGCATCACCCCACGCTCCATCTGGCCGGAGTTGATCCCCAGGTAGACCAGAATGGCACGCAGGGCAGTGGCATAGGCCCGTACCTCCGCCACCGAGCGCATATCCGGCTGGGTGACGATTTCGATCAGCGGGACACCGGCTCGGTTCAGGTCCACCAGACTGGCCCCTTCCCGGTGGTACAGCTTACCGGCGGCGGCCTCCAGATGCACGTTGTCTATGCCAACCCGCTTCTCCCCTTCTTCCGTCTCGATCTCCAGGTATCCTTCCACTCCAAAGGGCATAGCGTGTTGTGAGATCTGGTAACCCTTTGGCAGATCCGGGTAGAAGTATGATTTGCGCGCGAAGCGGGCAACCTCCGGAACCCGACAATGAAGCGCCAAGCAGGTCAATAACGTCAATTCGACGGCCCGCCGGTTGATGACCGGCAACGTACCCGGCATCCCGGTGCAGACCGGGCAAACAGCAAAGTTGGGCGGAACATCGCCAGTATCCTCCACCACCGGGCAGCTACAAAACATTTTGGAGGCCGTGTGAATCTGGGCGTGGACCTCCAGGCCAATGATGGGTTCGTAGCGCACCTACCCGTGCCTCCGCACAAAATGATGCATCCGTTCCAACGCCTCCTCGATCTTTTCATAGGCAGTGGCATAGGAACAGCGCACGTGTCCCCGTCCGGCTTCCCCGAATGCACTGCCAGGCACACAGGCCACACGTTCCTCATGGAGCAGCTTCTCGGCGAACTCGTTCTCGTCCATTCCGGTGATAGCAACCGAGGGAAAGGCGTAGAATGCCCCTTGTGGCTCGAAGCACGTCAGACCGATCTCATTCAGACCATCCACGATCAGCCGACGTCGGCGGTCATACTCGGCGACCATTTCCTGGACGTATGGTTCGCCGGATTCCAGTGCCGCCAAGGCAGCATATTGAGAAACGGTAGGAGCGCACATAATGGTGTACTGGTGGACCCGGCGCATCATATCGAGGATTTCGGCCGGGGCGGCGATGTACCCAATGCGCCATCCGGTCATCGCGTAGGCTTTGGAAAAGCCCTGTAACAACACCGTCCGACTATACATCCCCGGCAAGCTGGGAAAACAGACATGTTCCACACCGTAGACCAGTCGGTCGTAGATCTCATCGGAGATAACCAGCAGATTATGCTGCTTGGCAACGGCAGCGATCTCATTGAGTCGTTCTCGGCTCATCACAGCTCCCGTGGGGTTGTTGGGATAACCGATCAGCAACACCTTGGTCTGTGGGGTAATCGCTGCCTTTACCTCGTCGGCCGTCACCTGGAAGCCATTTTCCACCCGTGTGGGGATCATCACCGGCCGGCCGCCGGCAAAGACGACTTCTGGGGCATAGGAAACGAAGCACGGTTCGGGGATGATAACCTCGTCGCCTGGGTCGAGTGTGGCAGCCAGGGCCAGATACAGCGCCTCGGATACCCCCACCGTGATCAGGATTTCACTGGCCGGGTTGTAGGTCTGGCCATACCTCCGATCCAGATGCTCGGCAATCGCCCGGCGGAGTTCCATCAGGCCGGAGTTGGAGGAATAGTGGGTCTCCCCCCGCCGGAGGGCCTCGATGCCGGCCTGGACGATTGGCTCCGGTGTGGCGAAATCCGGCTCGCCGATCCCCAGGCTAATCACATCGTCCATCGTAGCGGCGATGTCGAAGAAACGCCGGATACCAGACGGTGGAACGGTTGCAATCCGTTCCGAAACGAAGTCACGCGCGCGCGTCATAGGAAACCTCCTGAATAGTTGTGATGATGATTAGATGTGTTGTACAATAGTGAAAAGCCCCACTTTGGACACGGATGAACACGGATTTCAGGAATAGAATGGATACAATCCGTGTTTTTCCGCGTGAATCTGTGTCCCATTCCCCACTCGTTCAAAAAGACAATCCGGCAGTCTGAGAGTGTTTTGCATCGAAAAATGGCAACCTGCGAGAGGGTTGCCCACTTTCCAACTGAAGTGAAACGCACCCTCGTCATTTTTGGGGCCCTCATTGACGACGCCGCTTGGCGCGGTAGGCTACCAGCCCCATAGCCAGGGCCAACGCCCCCATCCCAGCTGCTGCCGCGAGGACGGTCTTGCGCTCCATACCGGGCATGACCGCGCCGCGCAGTCCCATCTCCGCGCCGTACTCAGTGAACAAGCGGCCCCACTTTGTCTCCAGGGCCGTCTCCACTCGTTCGCGCCCCACAAATGGGTACCAATAGACATTATGGTAGAAGTTGGAAGCGAAGTACGACCAGGGCACGAGGGGAGACCTCAGCAATAAAGGCTCCAGGGGATGCAGCCATCCGTGGTAGATCAACTTCTGTCCCCGGCTGGCGAAGGTATCCTCCTGGATGAAACCCCAATTTTGCGCCCGTACCCACTCCGGGTCCTCGCCCACGATCTCAATCTGGTCCGGGTCTCCCACCCCCAACCCCATCTCATGAGCAATGCGGATAAAAGGGATTGTCAATGGATCGAAGCCCTGCAGATGAGCAGAGATGGCGTCAATGGCGACCTGATCGGCCGAGGCCAGCAGAACATCCTTTTCGTGCCAACGCATCGCCCTGGGGCCGGGGCCGTCACCGGCAAAGGTTCCATCCATCACGGCGAACAGGCCGGGATGGATGTCCTGCTGAATCATCAGGAGATCAACCAGCGTCTCGTGAATGACGGAGTGAGTCCAATGCCGACGTGTGTTCAGAAGCCCACCAAAAGCGTTTTTCATCGCCCCGGTGATGACGGTGAACACGTGGGTCTTTACCGTTGGCAGTTGAATGATGTTCCGTCCAATGAGAAGTTCCGGGATGTAGACTCCCTCTGGGTAGATCTTGTCCAACACCAGGAAGGGCTGCTTGGGAGTGTAGCGCACCCAGTTGTATTGTGGCTCGTAGAGGTGGACGTTGCGAACGCCGTACTTCTCTACCACGTACTTGTGCTTGTTGTTCCGTTCTCCCACATAGGCATCCACGACGACGGTGTTGTTGTGTGCCCCAATGAGGTTTTCGTATCCGGCAGCCTGCAATGCCCGGATGACCCCCTCCAACTGCCAGGGGGCCGTCGAGCAGGCCGGATACCAAGTCTGCCAGGAGATGTTGATTTTGAGGATGGTATCCTTGTCCTTAGGAAGCGCCTCTTCGAAACCCGCCAGGGCCATCAGGCGGGCGTAATCTTCTAAAACCGTTTCAGGCTTCGTGCGCAGAACGGCAACCTTGCCACGACCGGGAAATTCTGTATTCATCGTACTTTATCCTCCTGTTCTTAAGGACGAACAGCCCACTGCATATGGAATTCCAAACCATTCGGGCGTTTGTGTGATCAGCAATATACTACGATTGTGTAACCCACCAACTCTGCCAGGCGGCGGGGTCTGGGCCGAAATCCTGACCGGTGATGGTTTGCAACATAGACAGCGATGCATCTCGTACCGCCGGATCATCGCTAGACATCCCCTCGATGAGTGCCGGCACCGCCGCCACGTCGAACAGGCCCAGTGAAATGGAGGCCGATTCGCGCAATTGAGCATCCTCGCTGCCCAACGCCTCTACCAGTACCGGGGTCGCTACATCGGGGTTGGAGCCGATCAAGCCCAGCGCCAGGGCCGCCGCCCGTTGCACGAACAAATCGTCATCAGTCGTCAGTGCCTGCGCCAGGGCCGGGACGGCCTCGGCGGCCGATGGGCCAATCCCTCCCAGGGCGCTGGCGGCCGCGCTCCGCACCAGCGCGTCGTCCTGCTGTAGATGCTGCACCAGAGCCGGCACGGCCGGGGCTGCCTCAGGGCCGATCCCCCCCAATCCTATCGCGGCAAACTCACGCACACCGGCGTCTGGGCTTTCCAGCGCCTGCGTCAACGCGGGGACAGCCCCTATGGCCGGCGGGCCGATCTCGCCCAATGCCAAGGCGGCATATGCACGCACTTCTGGGTCCGAGTCGCTGTTCAACGCTTCGACCAGGGCCGGCACAGCGGTCGCCGCGGCCGGCCCGATGCTTCCCAGTGAGTCCGCAGCCGTCAATCGCACCAACTTGTCTGTGTCGTTGCTCAGGGCATAACTCAGCGCCGGGATCGCCGGAGCAGCCTCCTCTCCAATTTCCCCCAGCACCGCCGCGACCCCCCAACGCACCTGGGGATTATCATCCTCCAACGCATACGCCAGGGCCGGCACAGCGTCTGCCCCGATCTCTACGAGCATATCGAAGGCAGCCTCCTGTACTGTTTCATCTTCGTCTCCCAGTGATTGAATAGCCGCCTGAATCTGTGGGTTGACATCCCCAGGGTTTGCCGTTGGGGAAACGGATGGCTGGTCATTCCCCGGTGTAGAGCAAGCAGATAGACCTGTCCCTACCAGAGTGATTATCCCTAATGCAATCGCAATCCGGATTGCAACCATTCGATTTGCAATCGTTTGAAATGAACGCATCAAATTTCAACCTCTTCCCCTCGTAATAGTCGGCGACGTTCTGCCAACATCATTTTTTTGTCTGCCGAGAGACCCATCTCGGCGTAAAACTCCGGCGTGCCGTACGTGCGGGTGCGAATCACCACCGGCATAGGGACAGCATGCCCCATAATCAAGGCCTGTTGTCGTGTGTCGAGCCGAGCCAACACCTCACGCAATGCCCCGGCCCCACTGATGCCGGCAAAGACCGCCCGGATATCCGCTTCGTCGTCCAACAGACACGTAATGCGAGTTCCGATCTGACTCATCACCTCCGGATCAATCCCGCTAGGGCGCTGATCAACGATTAGCAGAGTCACGTTGTACTTCCGCAACTCCCGGGCAATCGTACCGAAGATAGTATAACGGGAGACCGAAGGGTCAAGGAATTTGTGAGCCTCCTCGATGGTAATCACCAGTGGCATTGGCTCATCGGCGCGGCTTCCCAACGCGTCCTCCTTCCGACGTTTGTAGTGTTCGTGAATCCGCCGAGTGATGTAGTTGGCCACCAGGATATACGCCTCCAAGCTGTCTCCGTAGCGGCCAAACTCCAGCACTACGTGCACCCCTCTGTCCAGACTGTTGAGGATCTCGCTCACTGCATCGTCGCCAGTTTTAGTGCGGGCCTGGAGAAACTCAAACCGTCTGAATAGCCCCAGTTTACGCTGGATGGCGCCCAGGGTTCCGCCATGGAGAACTCCACGCGCTAGCGCCCCCTCCAATTCGGATAACGGATCGTCCTCGTCCAACAGCCGCGCCAGCCAATCAGCTCCCAACTTGCGGCGCAGGAAATACAGCGCGCCGACCTGGACGTCGGAGAGTGCCAGGAGACTAGCCAGTCCATCCACGTCTTCCGGTTCGATCTGTCCGTATCCGATCTGCACCACCCCATCTGTCTTACTCCCCCGCCGTTGCGATGAGACCGGGTCCAAGGTAAAAACGGATACCCGGTTGTAGAAAAGTTGCTTGAGACCCTTGACTTCCTGGTGCGCCTCGTCTCGGCTCATCCAACCGTACTCGTTGTGCATATCGAAAACCAGATTGACTGCCCCTCCCCACCGGGCCAGACCGGCCAACAGGGTGCGTGTCAAGAAGCTCTTACCGGTGCCAGTCTTGCCGAAGACGCCGGCCGAACGCTCGATGAATCGCCGGAGGTCCAGCGTCACGTGGATGCCTTCCATCTCCAACGGATCCCCAATATAGAAATTGTCGCCCTCCCCCTCTTGGCCAAAGACCAAGGCGACCTCTTCCGCGCTAGCGGGATAGACGGCTGTGAAGTGAGCTGGCACGGTTTTCACCGGCTTCGGCTCGTCTCCTCCCGATTCCAACACCAACATCGGGGAAATCTGGATGCATCCAAAGACAGCCGTCCCCCGATAGACTTCCTCCAGGAACGCATCGTGGGTATCCGGCGGGACCTTTTCGATCAGCGGGTTGAGTGCATCCAGGCGGACATCGGTGACAAGAGAGAAGAACCGTCGCCCGGTCTGCCCGTGGACCACCACATACCGTCCCACCGCCAATCCTTCGATCACCGTTGCGGGGTCGAGTTTGACGTCCAGCCCCTTGGATAGGCTCCCTCCCACCACAATACCCAGTCGTTGCTGTGGCAGTGGAGTGGGCTGGGCCACGGTGCGCGGCCCCAGGAAGGCATCCAATTCCTGTTCCGCCGCCGATGGGGATGTAGATGTATGAGTTTCCATTGCCTGCTTCATACCTCTCAATCCGACACGCCTAGCCGGCTCAACACCCCTTCCAGGCGAACGGGGTCGCCGGAGAGCAACCGGGCCAGTTCGCGCCCGGCCGCCACGAGGAACGGCCGCCGTTCAGACGGAGGGCGAACGGCCGCCGCCGCCCGCAGGCTGGCGGCCAGTAATTCGTCGGCTGGCACTTCACGGGCCTCCAGGATCAGTCGAAAATAACCAAAGTGCGATGTGAAAGCATACACCTCTTGCGGATCGCACTGATACAGCCAGTCCAACGTCACCGGTGGCTGAAGCGGGAGATTATGCCGTATGTGCCCCCCTTCTCGACAACCAATGGCCAACACACTGACTTCGATAGGCACCTGACGGTTCTCCCGCTGGTCCAGGACGACTTCTTCCGGTGGATTGGCCACGACGAACTGCCGCGCGAAGAGATCGTCATCTATGCTCACATCGTAAATCAAACCGTAAATGAGGCTACCAGGGGCAACTCCCTCAGCTTGGACGAAAGAACCAAAAGCCGGGATCTCCGGTCGCATAACCTCACAGCCGATGACAAACCCCCGTGTACTGACCCGCAACACTCTCCCAACGCGCAAATCCCCGTTGCTCACCCGCGATACCTCCTTTTGCCTTGCCTGGTCAATGTCTTGTAGTATTTTTTGGGAGAATAGGCCGGTCGGACACCGGCCCGCCACAGGGAAGCAATGATCATTTCCTCCAATGCATTTCGTTCGGAGGTACTGACGAACGCCATTTCATCGGCCCGGGCTAGTGCATAAGGGTAGTCGCCAACGACACGGGCCTGTTCCACGACAACGGCATGTACCAACGCCAAGGTCGCCGGATCATCTGCCACCCAGGCCGGTACCTCGATTCGGGCCACGACCGGTGGCCGGCCCGCAGGCGCCAGATTGAGGTAACAGAAATGCACGCTATGCCCGGCCTCCTCATATCCCTCCCGATTGCTGCGGGCCGGACTGACGAACAGCGCCGAACGCGATCCGGGGGGCAACAGTGCCTCGAAGACCATTCGGTCGGGTAGGTGCTCCAAGGGGTTCGGCGTCCGTCTAGCTTGATCTAACTCGCCCCCCATATTTGCCAGGTGAAGCAAACGGGTAACCTCGGCCCGCCGGGGACGACTGGCAAAGGCGGCCAGAGCGGCCCCGCTAGCCCGTATACGCTCCATCTGCGCCAGATACATCTGAATCTTGGCTGCCCGCCAGTCCGGGGGGCGTTCCTCCAACACCCACAGAAGCAGCGTGCCGTCCACCAGGGCAACGGTCATTCCCGGTGGCTCATCGGCGCACAGATTAGCCAGCCGGGTCACTTCGGCCAGGTCCCGGCGCACATCGAGCAGGTTGCCACTCACCAGCAAACCATCCTCATACAGATCGGTGTTGACATAACCCAGGGTGGGGTGACTGGCCACCTGCGGGGCCTGTCCACTACCGTGGCGATACACAACGCTACCGATGTTGATGAGGTAGTACAACGCGGCGCCATGTCGGTCCGGTTGGATCTGGGAGCCGTCGGCTGCGATGACTGTGTAGTGAGCAGGAGGAGACGGTAAGGGATACGTCGCGTCGAGAGGCTCATCGGTGGGGATAGCTGCATGGAATCCGGCAGCTACCGGCCGCAGCGATGCTCCCTCGTGGGCATACTGCCGGAGCCATGAATGGGCCAGCGCAACCTGATCGGCCAACTGACGACAATGGCCTGCTACAGTTGTCCCCATTGCTTGAATTTGTTCCGTCAGTTGGGTCAACTCCAGGCTCACTCGAAGTCCTTTCTGCCCATTCGTCGCGTACGCGCGGTTGGGTCTCCAAACACACTGGATTATACTTGAGGGGCCGTGGGTTGACAAGTGGGTAAGTGGGTAC
>CAZXVB010000110.1:0-1398 GCA_964643875.1 uncultured Anaerolineales bacterium
CGATTTATGCACGGATTTGCCTTCAGAAACCGAATGTTTTGGCATCGAAAATGGTAACCTGCGGGAGGGTTGCCCATTTTCTAACTGAAATGAAACGCACCCAAATGGAAACACCAACGCGAAAACACCGTTGCCTTGGCCCAATACTGTGGGTGCGGCTGCTGTTTGTGGGCATCGGACTGGCTAACCTGGGACGGGCCGGCATGGCCCTTTGGTATCAAGAACGTCTGCCCAACCTGCCGATGACGGTCTCCTGGGCATATCTGGCCGTACTGGGAGTGGTATGGGGTGGCGTGTTCCTGTTCTGTGCGCTGGCATTGACCCCCGCTCGTCTGTGGAGCCGACGGGTCGCCCTCGCCGCAGCCACCCTTTATCAGGCACACATCTGGGTACACCATCTGGCCTTCGACGCCAATGACTACGCCCGTATGATGTGGCCGCGGGATGCTGTTCTCTCACTCTTGTTCCTGGCTCTGGTATGGGGCCTGCTCTCCCGTCCCAATGTTGACGTTGATGACAAAGCTGGATGAAGGAGTTTGTGCAATGAGTATCCGGAACCGCCTGATCGCCATTTCCGATCTCCATGGCAACTTGCCGGCTCTGGAAGCTGTGCTGGCGGACGTGGTCTCTCGAGGCCAACCCGATCTCTGGTGGGTGCTGGGAGATTTGGCAGCCTTCTGCCCATGGCCAACGGAGACCATCGCCCGCCTGCGGGCACTGCCCAATGCGGCTTTCCTACAGGGGAACACGGACCGTTACCTGGTCACCGGGCAACGCCCCCAGATCGTGATCCACTCCGAAGAAGATTGGGACAACCTGCGGGGCTGGATCGCCGAGCGAGACGCCAATTTCCGCTGGACCCTCGATCACCTCACATACGCCGATTACGCCTTCTTGCGGGAACTGCCACCTCGTCTCCGCATCGAGGTCCCCGGATACGGGGCCGTCGCCGCCGTGCATGCCACGGCCCATGATGATGAGACCTTCATGCCGCCCGACACACCCGACGAGCAATTGGCCGCCGCTTTCGACACCATAGATGCCCGTCTAATCCTCTGCGGTCACACACACCGTCCGATGGATCGAACGGTGAATGGGGTCCGTATCGTGAACGATGGGAGTGTCGGCATGCCGCTCGATGGCGACCCCCGGCCAACGTATGTGCAACTCGACTTCGATGGCCCCGACTGCCAAGTGACCATCCACCGTGTGGATTACGACCGGCAAGCGGTGATCGCTGAGTTGGAACGGGTCCAGCATCCGGCTCGCTCCTGGGTGATCCAGCGGTTGAAGACGGCCCGTTGAACCCTCTTCGAACTCAAACTCAATATGTATCGCACTTCGTCCCGCCCGCTCACAGGTACGGAGATCAACCACCCGCCTGTGAGCGGACAGGTA
>CAZXVB010000110.1:1498-8226 GCA_964643875.1 uncultured Anaerolineales bacterium
ACAAATCTGATAGGAACGGGGAATGGACAATCAACAAATTATCGTCCTGGTCATTGGATTGCTTATGCTGAGCGTGTTCATGTTCTTGCCTCAGTGGCAGGCCCGCCGTCGTCGGCAAAAGCGGATAGCGGAAATGCAAGTCGGCGCGGAGGTGATGACCGTGGGAGGCGTCATTGGTAAATTGACGTACCTCAACCCGGAGGAACACCGCGCACGTCTGGAGATCGCCCCCGGTGTAGAGATCCAGGTCGTCACGGCGGCGCTCAGCCAGGTGTTGGCGCATCCCGCCACCGCCGAAAGCCACGAAAACGACGAAAACCTCGACTGAAACGGAGTACAGACCCTTGATCGAGATCGAAGCGGAGGTAGCCGTAGCCAAAATCGGCAAGTGGGCCTCCAGTGAGAGTGGGGATACACTGGAGATGATCGAGCGTCCACGGGGTGGATTTTCATTTGTGTTGGTTGACGGACAGCGATCGGGGCGAGCTGCCAAAGCGATCAGCAACATAGTGGCTCGCAAAGCGGTGTCGGAGCTGGCCGAAGGTGTGCGGGATGGCGCTGCCGCCCGCGCCGCCCACGACTATCTCTACACCTATAAAGGCGGTAAAGTCTCCGCCACCCTCAACATCCTTTCCCTGGACCTGACCACCAACACCTTGGTGCTCTCACGCAACAATCATTGTCCCACCCTCGTGTACACGCCCCAGGACGGTCTGTACTTGTTGGACACCCCCTCCGAAGCACTCGGCGTGCGACGCGACACCAAGCCGGTGATCACAGAGCTACCGCTGAGCGTCGGCACTGTGGTAGTGGTCTACACCGATGGGCTGGCAACGGCCGGCGTGCGGACTGGTCGCTCGTGGGACGTGGTCTCCCAGGTGGAGGAGTGGATCGTCCAGGAGGACAAGGGCCGGGGAATGACCGCCCGACGGTTGGCCGATGCATTGTTGGACCGGGCATTGGCGTTGGACGATGGCCGACCCAACGACGACATCAGCGTATTGGTAATGCGTATCCTCGAACGGAGAGGGGACGAAGTCCGCCGTCTGACGCTCCGGCTCCCGATCCGGCCCAATTTCTCGTTGGAGTAAAGGCATTCCTTGCGGTCGTCCATCTTACGCATAATCATCTGTGTCCACAAGGTTACTATTCAGGCCGACGGTTGAAACCGCGCCTGAGGAGCTAAAGATGCGTATGGCACTCTATACGATGAAACGGATTGCCTGGGCTTGGCTGGCCGCTTGTGTTCTGCCGCTTACCTTCGCTTTCGTGCTTTGCGGTTGTCAGGTACGCCGTATGTCGCGATATCTCCCGGAAGCGACAAATTTCGCTTCTCCTTCTCCGACAGGCGGGCTTCCTCCTACACCGCTGCGTACAAGTACGACCGACACATGGGCGTTGTGGACCACGGGGACCCAACTGCGCGGAGCCAACATCTATCAGCGCCGCGTCTATCCCGAATTGGATGGGCCTACCTTCATGGGGCCGGGGCCGTTTGGCCCTCCTCTTATGCAGGCCGATTTCGACGCCCTGGCGGCCCTGGGAGCCAACTACGTCAATCTCTCCCATCCGGGGCTGTTCACCGAGACCGCCCCCTACACGGTAGACCTGGAGGCCCAGGCCAATCTTGACAGCCTGCTGACAATGGCGGCCCAGGCCGATATGTTTGCCGTCATCACTTTCCGCACCGGGCCGGGCCGCAGCGAGTTCTGGGCGTTTTGGGGCGAGGATACGGCCCAAGACCCTGATGGGTGGTTCGATCCCGGCTACTACGACAATCGTGTCTGGGGTGACCAGGCCGCTCAAGATGCCTGGGTCGAGATGTGGCGCTATACCGCACAGCGTTACAAGGATAACCCCATTGTCGTTGGCTACGATCTGATGTGCGAACCAAACTCAAACGAGGTGGGCAGTTATCCGCTTGGGCCAGCGCTGGATGTCTGGGACCCCGACGAATTTTACGCCGTTTACGGCGGCACACTGTATGACTGGAACCAGCTTTATCCGCGCATCGTCACCGCCATTCGACAGGTGGACCAGGATACCCCCATTCTCGTCGGGGGGATGGGATACAGTGCGGTCGAGTGGCTGCCTTACCTGGAGCCGGTCAGCGATACCCACACGCTCTATACCATCCACCAGTATGCTCCCTTCAGCTATACCCACCAGGAACCCGATACGTTGACCTACACCTATCCCGGTACGTTGGACCTGGATTGGGACGGCACACCGGACACCTTCAACCGAGATTGGTTGGATGGTTACCTGGCAACCGTAGATACATTCGTCAACACCCATGGCGTTCCGGTCGCCGTCAACGAGTTGGGCGTCCACCGCTGGGCGCCCGGCGGTGACGCTTTTCTGGACGACCAGTTGAGCCTGTTGGAACAACGTGGTCTCAACTACGCCCTGTGGGAGTGGGCTACGTCGTACCTCCCCTTTGCTTCCGAGGTAGATGCTTTCAACTTCCGCCACGGCCCAGACCCCGACCATCATAGCGACATCTCCAGCAGCCTTCAGAGTGTCGTCGTGGCCCATTGGGCACAGAACACAGCGCGGCCCTCTCGGCCTATCACGTTCACACCGGTCGCCACCATCCACCTTCCCCTGGTGGCGCGGTACACCGCTACGTCTACGTCGCCTCTGGCGATGGTGAACGATTTCCTCTATCAGCTCCAGGACCTCGACCTGACCGCTATCGGTAACAGCGCGTATGACTTGGTGGTGATGGACTACTCCGCTGATGGAGGCGAGACAGGAGAATTCACTGCTACCCAGATTGACGCCCTTCGGCACAGCCCCGGCGGCGAGAAGATCGTGTTGGCATATATGAGCATCGGAGAGGCCGAGGATTATCGCTTCTACTGGCAGGATGGATGGGAAGTAGGAGACCCGGCTTGGCTGGATGCGGAAAACCCCGATTGGTCCGGCAATTACAAGGTTCGCTACTGGGACCCGGCCTGGCAGACCATCATCTTGAGTTACACCGACCGCCTGTTGAACGCCGGCTTCGACGGCGCTTACCTGGACATCATTGACGCCTACGAGTATTACTCCGCTACTCGCCCTACGGCTGCCCAGGATATGGCCGATTTTGTCGCCCGCATCCGCGCCTATGCCCGTGCCCGCGATCCCGACTTTCTCGTCTTTCCGCAAAATGCGGCCGAGCTGGCCCGTATTGTGCCCGGCTATCTGGATGTGGTGGATGGTATCGGCCAGGAAGACATTTATTACGGTTACGAAGACGACGATGTGATGACGCCGCCGACGGTGACCGCCGCGCTGGAGGCGGACCTGGACCTGTTCCGGTATGCCGGAAAATGTGTACTCACAGTGGACTACGCCACTACCCCCGCCCACATAGACGATGCATACGCCAAATCCCAGGCCAAGGGGTACATCCCATTCGTCACCGTGCGCGATCTGGATCAACTTACCATCAACCCCGGTCACGAGCCGGATTGAACGCCTCTATTCCAGAACAACCGCCCAGGACAACCGCCAGGGCTGCTCCTACCCGGATTTGTAATCCACCAGCGCCGCGCCGTGGGCCACCTGCTGCCCCTCGACGACGTGTATCGTCTCGATCTCACCGGCTCGGGTAGCCCGAACGACGTTGTCCATCTTCATCGCCTCGATAGTCAACAGGGGATCGCCGATCGCCACGACTTGACCGGGCTGCACAGCGATGGATTTGACGACCCCTGGTAGGGGGGCAGTCACCGCTTTCCTCCCTGCAGAGATCGCGGCGGAGCATCGTATTGACTCATAGCCAGTCGAAGAGGATGATTGGGATTGGCGAGGGACGACAGCGGCGAAATGCGTAGGGGAAACATCTTCCTGCTGCTGCTCCTGCTCCTGCGCCCCCCGGACGTCGGTCACTTCGATGGAGAATGTTTCACCGTCCACCTCGACCTGCACGGGGCTACGACGGGGGTCGCTGAGCACGGCGACGGTATAGGTCTGGCCTTCCAGAGTGATTCGGTATCGTTTCATCGGGTGATTGCTCTCTTGGTATACGTCCCCACGGTATGGATGTGCGAGAGCAATTGTCGTTGGAGGTGAAAAGTCCACCAGCCACCGGTGCTCTGCGGGGCTTCCGCCCGCCGGGCTTGAGCGGACGCTTCCACGGCTTCCGCCCGCGCCAGCGCCACCGCGATGGCGGCCACTTTCGCAGTTGCTCGTTGTACCGGTTGTACCGGTTGTACCGGTTGCACGACCGGCTGAGCAGATTCCAGAGGGGCTGGCTCTCGGTCCCGGAGTAACGTAGTCAACAGATACATCAACCCCACCAGACATGCCAACGCGCCAAACAGGATGACGGTGCCAAACCCTGCGATGTACAGAGCTTCTCTCATCGTCTCCGTCAAGAGATTATCCATCTTTTTCCTTGTCCCTCTCCTGTAAACGCAGGTGTTGGAGTGCCAGGAGTACGATCGCCGTCCAGGGGACCAGCTTGAACTCACCGACCATTGCCGCTGCCTCCATCTCCGCGCGGTCGAGGAGCAGCAATTCCTGTTCCTCCAGGTCGTCGGCGCAGGGTTGAGCTACCGGATGGGCATTCTGCGCCAGGAAGAACCAGGCCATGCCTGCCCCGCGATTCCCATCCACCCGGTATACGCCCAACGACGTCCAATTGGAAGCCTGGTAGCCGGTTTCCTCCAGCAATTCGCGCTGTGCAGCCTCCAGCGGCGGCTCTCCGGGTTCCAGATAGCCCCCTACCGGCGCTAGAGATAGGCCGCCGATGCCGTACTTGGTCTGGCGAAAGCAAAGGAACTTACCATGCTCGGTGATGGCGACTACATTCACATAGTCCGGTGTGATGACCCACGGCCAGTGGGAGATCACCCGTCCGTCCGGCAACTCAACGACGTGTTCTTCGACGACCAGGTACGGTCGGTATTCCAAGACGGTTCGCCGAGAAACGGTCCTCCAATCACTTTTCTCGTGCACTTTGTCACTCATAGGGGCATCGTTCCGTGCTTCTTGGGCAAGGGAGTGGCCTGTTTGCGGCGCAGGAAATCCAGGGCACCGATCAACCGGGCGCGTGTTTCGCCAGGCAGGATCACGTCGCCCACGTGGCCGCTGGCGGCCGCTGCGTAGGGGCTGCCGAACTGCTCCCGGAACTCAGCGATGAACTCGTCGCGGATGTGGCGGGTACGCTGTGACTCCTCCGCGTCCGCCAGTTGTTTGCGATAGAGGATATTGACGGCCCCCTCCGCACCCATCACCGCGATCTCGGCCGTGGGCCATGCATAGACCAAATCCGTCCGAATGTATTTGCTGCTCATCACAATGTAAGCACCTCCGTATGCCTTGCGGGTCACCACGCACAATTTGGGCACCGTCGCCTCCGAGTAGGCGTAGACGATCTTAGCCCCATGACGGATGATGCCGCCGTGTTCCTGAAGCGTGCCGGGCATAAAGCCGGGGCAATCCACGAAAGTGATCAGCGGGATGTTGAAGGCGTCGCAAAAGCGGACGAAACGCGCGATCTTGTCCGAGGCGTCAATGTCCAGTACACCGGCCAGATGGGCCGGCTGGTTGGCGACGATCCCCACGACGACCCCATTCAAACGGGCGAAGCCCACCACTGCATTGGGAGCAAAGCGGGACTGTACCTCGAAAAACGTGCTTTCCCCCTGTACATGGTCACAGATGCGCACGATGGCCTCCCGCATATCGTAGGCCTGATGCCCATCGGGGGGCACCAATCTATCCAGGGCCGGATCGTGCCAGTCCGGCCCTGCGTCCAGGCGTTCCGGGGCCACGACGGGCGGCAACTCGAGGTTGTTGGCGGGTAAGTAGCTCAACAGACGACGGGTAAGAGCCAGCGCCTCATGTTCGTCGGAGGCGACGAAGTGAGCCACGCCACTGATGGCGGCGTGGGTGTGTGCGCCCCCCAACGTGTCGAAGTCCACCTCCTCACCGGTGACCGTCTTGATCACCTCTGGACCGGTGATGAACATGTGGCTGATTCCCTCGGTCATGATGACAAAATCCGTCAGACCGGGGGAATAGACGGAGCCACCGGCGCACGGCCCCAGCATCACACTGATCTGCGGGATGACGCCGCTAGCCTGGGTGTTACGCCAGAACAGCTCACTGTATCCGGCCAAACTCCAGACCCCTTCCTGGATGCGTGCTCCGACCGAGTCGTTCAGGGCAATAAAGGGCACACCGGAGGCGATGGCCATATCGAGCACTTTGCATACCTTCTGCGCCTGGGCTTCTGAGAATGACCCCCCAATGACAGTGAAGTCCTGGGCCACCACGGCCACCTGGCGGCCATCTACTTTCCCCAAACCGACTACAGCACTATCGCCGGGGATGCGTCTTCGGTCCAGGCCAAAGGCCGAGTGGCGATGTGTGATGTAGGGATCCACTTCCTGAAAGCTGTCGGGGTCCAGCAAGGCCGCGATTCGCTCGCGGGCAGTTTGTTTGCCTTTGGCATGCTGTTTAGCGATGGCCTGGGAGCCGCCCCCCTGTCGGAACGCCTCCCGGCGGCGCAAGAGGTCGGCGTTCAGATGCTTGGACGTAGTCGGCGCGGGTGCTTCAAGCAAATTGTCGGTCGTTTCGTCAATTGCCATAGTTCCACCTTACGGAGCGAAAAGGACGGGCGTCGGATGAAGAGCAATGCCTATCCGACGCCCGGAGCCTTAGAGCCTGTCCGAAAAATCGCTTCCATAGCCGCACATCCCTACGTGCGGCGGATGGCATAAAGATGC
>CAZXVB010000111.1:0-8187 GCA_964643875.1 uncultured Anaerolineales bacterium
CGTTAAAGGGCAAATCCGGCGTCATTAAGCGAATGTGACATTGTCAAGGTAGCAAGGCTGAATGCACCTATCTGCCGTTTACCGGTTTGTGCAATTTGTGCTATACTTGGTCTGAACGTTCATTGTCTCGCCGGCATACCGTCGGGACAACGACAATTCGACAGGGGGATATTTCTGAGGCATTCGATCAAGGAGCATCTATGATTGCAGAAGTAGCTGCCCAGGTGCGCGAGAATGTGAAGCGGGTCTTCGTCGGGCAGGAACGGGTGATTGATCTGGCATTGGTCGCTATGTTGTGCGAGGGACACGTGTTGTTGGAAGATGTGCCAGGTACCGGCAAGACGATCCTCTCGCGCACGTTGGCCACCAGTGTGGGCTGTTCCTTTCGCCGCATCCAGTTCACCCCCGACCTGTTGCCTTCCGATGTGACCGGTATCAGTTATTTCAACCAAAAAAGCCAGGAATTCGAGTTCCGCCCCGGCCCGGTGATGGCCCAGATCGTGCTGGCCGATGAGATCAACCGGGCGACGCCACGCACCCAGTCGGCCCTTCTGGAAGCGATGCAGGAGCGGCAGGTCACCGTGGATGGAGTGACGTATGCCTTGCCGCGTCCGTTCCTGGTGCTGGCGACCCAAAACCCTATTGAGTTGGAAGGAACATTCCCCTTGCCAGAGGCACAGGTAGACCGTTTTCTAATCAAACTGCCCATCGGCTATCCGGCGGCGGAACAGGAACATCAAATCCTGTTGCGATTCGGCCACACGGACCCCTTGGCAACGTTGTTGCCGGTGACCACACCTGAGGCGCTTGTCGAGATGCAACAGCGTGTGCGGGATGTGCGGGTGGAGGAATCAGTACGCCAGTACATAGTCAATGTGGTGCGGGCCACACGGGAGCATCCGGATATCCAACTGGGCGTTAGCCCGCGGGGAACGCTGGCCCTGTACCGCTGCGCTCAGGCGTGGGCCGCCATTCGAGGGCGGGAGTACGTCCTCCCAGATGATGTCAAGGTGTTGGCCCCTTACGTCTTGGCCCATCGCATCATCATTAGCCCAGCCACCCGCTTGCGGGGGCGTCGGTTGGCCGATGTGCTGATGGACGTGATCGAGACCGTTCCGGTACCGGTAGAGAAGCTGTATCCGTAGCTATGGGACACGTTTGGGTTCCAGAGGATCGTCAAGCGCAAATTGGCCGTATCTGGTTCAACCTGGCTGCTTTTCTCATCGCGGTTGGGCTGATCACCCACCAACCTGCTCCTTTTGTGATGGCGGCTTGTCTGGTGACGGTGATTCCCATTGCCTGGATGTGGAGCCGGGTGGCGCTGCGCGGTGTGACCTACGAGCGAGAGTTTGATACCGAATATGCTTTCCCCGGCGAGACGGTGCGGATGACCATCTGGGTGACCAATCGGAAGCCGCTGCCTCTGAGTTGGTTGGAGATTACCGACCATGTCCCTACACCTCTCCCATTGGCTGGCGGGGAATTACGCCCTACCCACTTGCCGGAAATGATGCAATTGAACATCGTGCTCTCGTTGCGCTGGTACGAACGGGTCCGCCGGCAGTATAACCTGATGTGTACGAAACGAGGCATCTATTGGCTAGGGCCGGTCACGTTCCGCTCCGGAGACATATTTACCCTGTTCGAGACCCAAGAGGATCGCCCTCTCCGAAATCGTCTGGTGGTCTATCCCCAGGTGTGGGCTTTCGAAGAGTTGGGATGGCCGTCGAAGGATCCATTCGGCGACCGGAAGGCGACGCAGCGCCTGGTGGAAGACCCCCTACGCACCCGGGGGGTTCGGGATTATTATCCCGAAGATGGATGGCGGTACGTGCATTGGAAGGCGACCGCCCGACGCGGAGAACTACAAGTACGGATGCTCGAACCGACAGCTTCTCCGAGTTTGGTGATGTTCCTAAATATCGCCACGTTCCATTATCACTGGCAGGGGGTGATCCCTGATCTGTTGGAACGGCTGGTCAGCGTGACAGGTTCGATTGCCGTCTGGGCACTGGACCAGAAGTATAAAGTGGGCCTGGTCGCCAATGGTAGTTTCCCTCTGTCCGATCAGCCGGTCTGCGTGCCGGCCGGTCGCTCTCCAGGGCAACGAGTCATCCTGTTGGAAGCGTTGGCGGCTTTGGGCAGTGTAGCGATGTTGCCGATTCACGATCTGTTGCAGCGGGAAAGTCCCCGTCTGCCATGGGGGGCGACCATAGTGATGATCACAGCCATCGTCACCGATCCTCTTTTGGCGGTGATGCTCCAGTTGCGAGATGCCGGCCGGCAGGTGGTACTCGTCTCGCTTTCGGAAGAACTGCCTGTTGTCCCAAAAGGCATCATCGTTTACCATTTGCCCTCTTCGTCACCTGTGTTCCAGGCATTCACTACCCGATATATTGATCGGTAACCCTCACGCAGGTTCAGACCTGCGGGAGGGTCAAAATGTCGGGTAGTGAGTTCCAGGCAAAGGAAGTGGGCAACGGGTCGAGCGGCGATGGGCGCAGAGAAACGGCCACGCTGACCTCAATGATTGAAGAAATGTCCCGCTGAAGGTAAATGCATAAGAACCGCATACGCACGCTGGTGCGCCGAGAGTTGATCTTCCTGGCGTTGGGGACGATGGAGGTAGCGATTATCGCCCCGCTGTTGGCCGCTGGGCTGTATCTTACGTTGCCGTTCTTCGTCATCTACCAGGGATATCTGACGATTCTGTGTTGGGGGGCGGTCATAGGCACGCACTACCTGGCGCGTGCAATCCTGGCAGTCTCCTGGCCGCCGGCGGCCCGTTTCGCCTTTCTGGCGATGGGCGTCTTGTTGACTGGTCTGTTGACCGTCCACGCTGTTCTGCATCCCCAGGTCGCTCTCACCGACCCCACCTGGTTGGCGGCGGTGTGGGGAGAGGTACGCTACTATGAAGGAATGACTCCAGACCTGTTTGTCTTTTCGGCCGTCGCGCTTCTATGGTGGCGGGGATTGTTGTTGGCTCAGCGACGGTTGGAAAGCGGGGTGATCATCTCCCGGTTCCGGTCCGGGTTGTTAATGTTGGCCCTTTCGACTGTCGCCGTCGGTTTCGTGCTGCCAGCCTTGCCCTATTTCTCGATTTTTTTGTATTTCTTCGTCAGTCTGATGGGGATCGCCTTGGCGCGGGCGGAAGAGGCTGTACACCAGTACGGGGGCAGTCGTTCCCCCTTTGGTGTAAGATGGCTCACTTTGCTGGCCCTGTTTTGCCTGCTGATCCTGGGACTGTCCGCCGGTGTGGCGACGATATTGACCGGCGAAAACGTGTTGTTTTTCCTGGAGCCGCTGCTGGACGTCCAGCGCCTGCTATGGACGGTCGTTGTGTACGTGTTCCTGTGGGTCTCCTATTGGGTAGCGTTGGCCATCTACAGTATAATGGGAGACCGATGGCGTTGGCAAAGTTTCGAGATTACCCTTTCTCCTCCACCACCTTTGCCGGCCAACCCGGTCACTGCCGGGACATCATCCGTGTTGGCACATATGGAATGGTTACGCACTATGGGGGGGATGCTGATTATTCTGTTGATCGTTGTGGCTGTGGCCTTGTCCCTCCGCCGCTTGCGTTTACGGATACGCCGGAGTGAAGAGGAATGGCGGGAATCTGTATGGGAAGATGTGGATCTGCGCAAAGGGATGCAAACTTTGCTGGCGGAGGGGAGAAAGCGCTTGAGCGAGGTAGCGGCCACATTGAGCCAGGTCTCGATCCGGTATTGGTTGAAAGAGCCGACCATTCGCCGCATATACGCCCTGGTGGTCGCCCTGGCGGCCGAACGGGGGTATCCACGTGCCGATCATCAGACGCCCTACGAATACTTGCCCACGCTGACCCAGGCGTTCCCCGGCTGCGACGTCGAAGTCACTCAGATTACCGAAGCGTATGTCTCCGTTCACTACGGTGAGATGGTGGAACAGCCGGACGCTTTACGGGCCGTTTGGATGGCCTGGCAACGTATCCGCTCCACCTTCGATATCACTCGCCCGGAATAGCCCGCTTGATGTAATCTCTCCAATCATCGGTACTTGAGAAGGCTGAGCTGTGGGGCAGGTGCCCCACAACCGAAATTCTCAAGTACTGATCATCGCCTTGCTCCGGCGTCTGGCGCTTCTATGGCTTATCCGGTCAATAATCCTCAGAAGGGCACATGGAGGTCTGGTCCGATAGAGCCGTCTGTTCGCGACGGCTCAATAGCCACAACCCTCCGGCCCCTACCAACCCCACCACCATTCCACCATACCATGTGCTCACCGGCCCTAGCCAATCGCTCAGATAACCGCCCAGAGGTGAGGAAATGCCTGAAGCGATGTTCCTGCTCAGACTATACAGGCTCATATAGCGCCCCCGCATCTCCGGAGGTGCCAGGTTGGCCGCATAGGTGGATGCTGTTGGAATGAGGATCATCTCTCCCACAGTGTAGATCACCATGCTGATCCAGAAACCCCAGAAGCCGTGGGCCAGTGAAACACTCCCCACACCCAGGGCGTAGAACAACGCCCCCAGAGCCATCATACGCAGAGGGGGATGCTGTTTTGTGCGCAGCGTAACGGCAAACTGGAGGAATACGACCATAACGGCGTTGGTAGTAGCAATCAGGCCAAATTGGTTTTCTGGCACGTTGTACTGCGATTTGGCGTACACTCCCATCAGTATCCATATTAGGGAGGCGCTCATCTGCGCAAGGATGAACAGAGTGACGAAGTGCACGAAGTGTACATCCCGCAGGATGCGTATGTACGCTTGCCAGGTGGTTTCCCTCACAGCTTGCTTTTCCGTGAATTGGGGCAGGGTTTCGTGGGCCAAGAAGGCCAGCATCAAGCCGTACCCACTGATACCTATGGCCGCGATCAAGAAGGTGATCTCGTAGGATGTCGCTGCCAGGAAGCCACCTATTGCCGGCCCAATGGCTACACCGATGTTATTGGACATCCGCACTAGGGAGTAGGCATCGGGGCGACGCTGCGGGGGGATCAAGTCGGCCAGCATAGCATCTCCTCCAATGCGATACATCGGATTGAACAGACCTCGAATTGACATCAGGATCGCGAAATGCCCCAGCGTCTGCGCCTGTCCCATTGCTAAATACGTTATGCCGTTGCCTAGTAAGCTGATGACCATGATCCATTTCCGTCCCAAGCGGTCGGCGATCGGCCCCACCAGAAAGGAGGCCAATAGCCCCACGAAGGAGTTGATGGTTATCAGAATGGTCACTTGCCCCAGAGGACGCTGCAATCGTTCGCTGATGTAGATCATCAAAAATGGCCAGATCATGCTGGCCCCCAAGGTGCTCATCAGCATACCCCAGAACATTAGCCAGAATTGAGTGGGATAGTCCTTGGTTTGAGATCGCCATCGTGTGAACATAGAGTGCATTATTCCACAGAATGCGAAAAAGACAAGGGAAGTGAGATGACCCAGATTTGTATCCTGAGCGCGGACGTCCCGTCCCCATGCCGCTCTTACTCGTTTTGCCCGTTGGTTGAAATCCGCTCGGCCGCGACGGCGCTCAGGTCGGCCACAAAGTGGTTGATTCCCTGGACGTAGCTTTCCAGGTAATCCCACGCCAACAGGTCGGCTAGAGGCTGCTCTCCTAGTGCCAGCAGCATGGGCACGAAGGGGCGAAAATCTCGCAGGCTGATGTGCATACACCCGGTGTCGTCGGTCACGATACCCCAGACCAATTCCTTGGTTGCCCCGTCATCCTTCGCACTGATGAACCGGACGATGGCCGAACCAGGCGCTACGCGCCCCACATTGGAAAAGACTTCGTTCCCCTTGATAATTTCGTTGAGAATGCCGATCCGTTGCGGAATCTGGTCCAGAACCTGTTGCATGGAGGAAGGCAAGTGGGCCAGCAGCCTGATGGTGGCGGTATTGAAACTCTCTCCCCGCATGGTGACCCCCTTCAAAGCATCCATCAGCTCCCCAAAGGCTTTCAAGTAGGCCAACAATTCCCGACGGGCCTGGTCGAAAGGCTGCCATTGAGCCGGGTGAGGATGAGCGCGATATTCCCGCAGTCGTTCCTGCGCCACACCCAGCCGTTCCTCAATGTCCACCAATGGGTTGCGGAAGGTGGTCGGGAAGACGCGTTCTTTCGGGGCTACGTTGCTGGCATCCATCGGGATCAACAGCGCGGGGTTGGTGTGTCGGAAGCGGGCCAGCGTCTCGTCAATGCTTTGTAGCGCAGCCTCCGCCTCCGGCGAGCGATGACGCTCGCGAAAGGCTGCTAATTCCTGCCGCATACGTGGGGAGAGTTCGTATCGGGAGGCGTGCAGTGAGCGGTATAGCACCAGAAAGTCGTTGACGGTCAAACGGACTCCCCGTTGCCGTAGCCATTTCCGCAGCCGGCTCAAGGATGGCAGGTCCACACCTTGCGACTCGGCCGCTGCCTCGCCTGGGCGAATGTGCTCGCGGATCCGATGGGCAATGTCCGATGAAACGGCCAGTGGCAGGGGAATGGGGGCAAAGCGGCCCGGCGATGCCGCGCCCAATCTGGAGATCGAGCGATGATACCAGCGGGCAGCCGCCTGCGTCATAATCTCCATCACGGCCATGCTCCACAGGCCGTCGAAGAAGATATGGGACTGGGTATAGACGAGACTCCGTTCGGTGCGAAAGATGGTCATAGCGTGATCGCCAACGCCCCGTCTCGCCTGTCGGATGTGTGAGAGGGGCTGGTTGGCGGGACGGAGGTCCCAATTGACGACGATGGGCGCCGTGCGCAGGCCAGCCAGTCCGGCTTGCACATCCGGTGGTAGCCCGGTCCGCAATGACTGTTGGATTGCACGTGGGGCCGAGGCCAGCAACAGGTCCGCACATATTCTATCGTCCTCTTGCTGGGAGTAGCGTTGAATGGCAGCGACCCAGCTTTTGACCGCCCCTGGTGTTGGGGGACGCAACACCCCCAGCGGACGGCCATCATCTCTATAACGCACCTCGCCGCTGCGATTGACCACTACGGGGCGTCGCTGTGCATCGCAGAGTGTACCTTCCGTCAGCCTGTAAAGCGGCTGGGGAATGACGCTAGTGAATGGGTAACACAAGGGACTGCCGTGCTCGTCTTTCTGGCAGGCCGGAAGAAGGTACACCTGGTCACGCCAGATGAAGGCCACGTGTGCCTGCCACAGGGCCAGCGGGCGACGCTGCTCTTGATATTTATCCGGCTCCAACGTAGCCAGGATGGTCATCTGATCCTGATAGGCAGCCAGCTCCTTGGAGGCGCGGGCCTGGTAACGCTGTTGTAGCTGCTCCTGCGTGGATGGTGGCAAGGTCGCCAATTGCTCGTGCAGAAATTCCCGGAATGTCTCCCGGCGATAGGTAAGATAATCGCGCCCGTCCCCCTCGAGCGGTACGTGATAGGGACGTCTGGCATTCCAGGCCGAAATTGGGGCCTGGCTGGGTGAATCTTTGGCCTCCTCTTCAGCGGTCAATATCTCTTCCAGGAGGCGCAACGTCACCCGTTCTTCCCAGTCCATCGCCAATAGATGGTCAAACTGGTACAAGGTCTCCAACACGGCGTAGAGCATTGCCGCGGCCATCTCGACGGGGTCTGGATTGGGCGGAAGAGCGCGATGGAGGGCGATGTTCTCGCTGGCGTGCCAGGCGGTGTCCTCCCGCAGACCAAACTGGAGATAGAATTGCCATGTTCCTTCGGGGAAGGCAGATGACAGGTCTTTCCCGGCCAGTTGGAGCAATTGTTGATAGGCGTACAACACGGCCGCCGGCCCGACGACGAAGAGGCTATACAGCCCCTGGGGCAACAAACTGATTCCTCGCATCAGTGTGGTGACGTCTTTACGTACCTGAGCCGGTTCGACGTGCCGCCCCTTCAGCTTCACCAACCCACTGAGTACGAAAGCCGGGAGATTGCCCGCCGGGAGCACGCGGGCGACTTCTTGTCGTAGGGCACGGATCTCTGGCAGGGTTAACCGGGAAAGCTTAATAAGGGTGCTTTCGTCTATCTGCCGCAGGGCTGAGATCGTTGCCTGACGAGAACGTTCCAGTTCCTGGTTGCTCGGTGTTCTCATCTACACCTCGTGTACCTCGTTGTCACATCGTTACATTACATTCGGGAGTGTTTCATTTGGGTGCGTTTCATTTCAGTTGGAAAGTGGGCAACCCTCCCGCAGGTTCATACTTACCAGGGATCAGGCGTCCTCAACCTGCGGGAGGCT
>CAZXVB010000112.1:0-8099 GCA_964643875.1 uncultured Anaerolineales bacterium
CAGCCAGCTTTAGCTCCTCAGGCGCGGTTTCAACCGTCGGCCTGAATAGTAACGTGCGTTGCGTCCAAAGTATACCAACTTATCCCCACTTCGCAAGTAGGAGTCGAGATGGAAAACCGGTATCACTTCCCTGTTCATCCACTCCTGATCATTATCTCCGGAACGCCGGGGGCGGGCAAAGATAGCTTGATTCAGCGGATGAAGGAGCGCGGGTGTCCGTTCCACTTCGTCGTCACTGCGACCGACCGTCCCCCACGCCCCGGCGAAGTCCACGGTCAGGACTATTTTTTCCTCACCACCGAAGAGTTCCAACAGATGGAACGGGAGGGTGAGCTATTGGAGCATGCCATTGTTTACGGCCAGTACAAGGGGGTACCCAAGCAACAGGTACGGGAGGCCCTCGATTCCGGCAAGGACGTTGTGATGCGCGTGGACGTTCAGGGGGCCGCCACGATCCGGCGATTGGTGCCCGAAGCGGTGTTGATCTTCCTGACGGCTCCCACTCTGGAGGAGCTTGCCCAACGGCTCTATCGGCGAGGGCAGGACTCACCGGAACAGTTACAAACTCGGCTGGAAACAGCCCGGACGGAAATGGCCCGGATGGAGGAATTCGATTACGTGGTCATCAACCGGAATGACGCCCTGGACGACGCCGTGGACGACGTCATCGCCATTATCCGAGCCGAACATTGTCGTGTGCATCCCAGGAGAATCGTCCTATGACGACGCCACGCCCTCAGGTCAACGTTGGCGACCGGGTGCGCATGCGCAAGCCCCATCCATGCGGTGGGTACGAATGGGAGATCACCCGCATCGGCGCTGACATTGGCATGCGCTGCCTGACATGTGGACGGCACGTGATACTCCCCCGTAGCAAATTCGAGAAACGTGTCAAAACGATCTGGCCTGCCAAGTGATCCTCCCTGCTCAATGATCCCTCAACTCACTATCCATAGAGAGTCGGATGAGAGACGCCTGCTATTTCTGTTTTCCGATACCGGCGGAGGGCACCGCAGCACGGCGATGGCTGTGGCCGAAGCCCTCCACACGCTTTATGGAGAACAAGCCCAGGTCACATTGGTCAACGTCCTGGCCGACTATGCCCCCTGGCCGCTGAATCGGTTGGAATACATCTACCCACGCATCATTCGCGTAGGAGAATGGTTGTGGGGTGTTCTCTATCGCCTTACGGATGAGCCTCGGCGCATCGCCTTGCTGATGAAGGCCTTCAGGAAGTGGACGCGGCCGGCTGTCCGCCGGTTACTGTCCGATCACTCCGCCGATCGGATCGTTAGCTTTCACCCAGGCACGAATCACCTCGTCCTCCGAGCACTGCGTGAAGAGTCCCACGCCTCCCTGTTTGTCACTATGGTCACTGACTTGGTCACGGGGCACACCCTTTGGTTTACCCCGCTGGTACCCTGGTGCCTCGTTCCTACCCCAGAAGCTCGCGCCGCAGCGGTGAAGAACGGCCTTCCAGCCGAACGGGTTGTGGTCACCGGTCTACCGGTCGCCGGCCGGTTCGCTGCCACTGCCCAGGAACGCCCCTCGGACGTCCGTCGCCGCCTGGGACTGTCTACAGGCTGCCGGACGGTGATGTTGCTAGGCGGGGCAGAGGGCATGGGGGCGCTGGATCGCACCGTCGCCCGTATCGCTCAGCAGTGGAGCGCCACCGGCGAACCTGATATGCAAATCGTCGTCATCGCCGGGCGGAACAAGGCCCTGGCCGATCAATTGACCGCTCACTCCTGGCCGCTGCCGGTCTACGTGCGGGGGTTCGTGCGCAATATAGATGAATGGATGCGCGCCGCGGATTTGTTGATTACCAAGGCCGGCCCCAGTACGGTCAGCGAGGCCCTGGTTATGGGGCTGCCGATGGTATTGAGCGGTGCACTCCCGGGGCAAGAGCGCCCAACGGTGGACTACCTCGTTCGAGGTGGGGCTGCCATCTGGGCCCCCACGCCTGGGCAGATCGCCCGGGCTGTAGCGGAACTGATTGCAAATCCCTCACTCTTGCGGGAGATGTCCATCCGCGCCCAGGCGATGGCCCAACCGGACGCTGCCCGGCGAGTAGCCGAATTTGTGTGGAATCCGCCCGAGGCAGGTTCCGCGCCGGCCGCTACGCGGTGATTGCACGGCCCGAAGCGCCGGTCCTGTTGTACAAAATGGCAATTTGCAGTATATTTAGAGTAGCTCCCTGTACAGGCACGACACACTCAGAACGACACCACAGACCCACCAGAGTATGGCGAACAAAGACACGAACGGCGAACCCGTAGGCTACCGTCCTATGATCCGAGATCTGCCGGGTAACGAACGGCCCCGTGAGCGCCTGAAACAAGCCGGTGCCGGTGCCCTTTCGAACACTGAACTCCTGGCGATCATCCTGCGTACCGGCGTAGGTGGAGAAAGCGTGCTGGATATGGCCGGCCGATTGCTGGCCCGCTATGGCGGCATCATCGGCCTGGCGCGGGCTAGCTTTGCCGAACTGGAGGCGGAGAGAGGGATCGGAGAGGCCAAAACAGCCCAATTGAAAGCCGCCCTGGAACTGGGACGCCGGATGTTGCTCGCCTCCCCACAGGAACGGCCTGCCATCCGCTCACCGGCTGACGTGGCCGAATTTCTGATCGCCGATATGGCCCATCTCCCCCAGGAACACTTCCGCGTGCTGTACCTGGACACGCGGCATCGCTTACAGGGAATGGAGACCGTCTACGTTGGTACCCTCAACAGCTCCCAGATTCGAGTGGCGGATGTATTTCGCGAAGCCGTGAAGCGGGGGTGTGCAGCGATCATCGTGGTACACAACCATCCCTCCGGAGACCCGACCCCTTCTCCGGAGGATGTGGAGGTTACCCGCCAGTTGGTGGCGGCTGGTGGTCTATTGGATATCGAAATGCTGGATCATCTTGTCATCGGTGCACAGCGGTTCGTCAGTCTGCGAGAACGCGGATTGGGATTTGCGGATAGTCAAAGCGGTGGATGAGGCGCGAGATAAGGAGGAAACGGATGTCGAAGAATTTGCTGCGCAATGGTGGCTTCGAAGCCGACTGGGGCGAGGAAAAGAGCCATCGCTGTCTGATCATCCCCAAAGACGGCTCTCCCTACGAGAAAGATGTTGGCAACATATTCACGCCGCCGGGTTGGTTGACCTGGTTTCGACATGATCCGGGAACGTGGGATCAACCAGAGGTGCGGGATGCCTGGAAAGAACACGATGCCCGGCGAGTACACGGTGGTCAGAAGGGGATGCTGCTGTTCACTTTTTACCGTAAGCACGATGCCGGATTCCTACAACAAATTTCTGTGACGCCGGGGACGTCGTTACGGTTGACGGCTTGGGCACACGCCTGGAGCAACAGTATGGGCGGCCCTCACCCTTCCGACGGTCGCTGGAGCGAAGGCCCCGGCTATGAGCCAGGCTATATTCTGGAAGGAGAAGCCCCCGACTCCGATTGGGAAAATTTCACGTTCTACCTGGGGATCGACCCCACCGGTGGCACCAATCCATTCGCCGACACCGTTGTCTGGGGACAGGGGGCGCACATTTACAACCAATATGCCCAACCCCCCGCCGTCGAGGCTGTTGCACAGGCGGACCGGGTCACTGTCTTCCTGCGCAGCCGGACCGCGTGGCCATTCAAACACAACGATGCCTATTGGGATGATGCCGAGTTGGTCGCCGTAGGTACAGACGGGGAAGGCGGCAACGGGAATGGAGAGGACGAAACGCATCCGCCAGAGGTACGCTTGAGTTATATGCCAGTTGAACCCCGGGTTGGGGAAACGGTCACTGTCGAAGCCCGCGCCCAGGCTGCGTTGGCCGGCGTCCGCCTGACCATATACCAGCCATCGGGTACGGAATTGAGCCGGGGGCGCGTCCAGGTCGGTCGCGATGGCACATGGCACACGTGGACATACACCACAGCTCCGCTGGCCGAGGTTGGCGAACACCACGTTCTGTTTTCGGCGGATGGCGACGCACGGGCAGAGGCCACGTTTACGAGTCAACCGGCCAAGCCGGTACAGCCTGTCCGGGGCACACCCCGCGCCCAATATCGGCGCACATACGTGTTGCTTCCCCCCGATGCCGGCGCCGATTGGGCCTTGGCCGCCGTGGATGCGACTTGGGACAAGCACCACTATACGATTGGTAGCAGTGCGGACGATGCCGGGATCGGGGATCTCGACTTTCGCTTGGTGATCGCCGTCAATCCGGGACGCTGGCCCAGCGACTTGAAGGCTTTCTTCGAGGAACATTACCCCGGCGTGGCATACACGGCCATCCACGCCGACACACCGGTCGAGTTGCGGGAAAAACTAAGCCTGGTGTAAGCTAAAAATAGCCCAGCCGCAGGTTTCAAACCTGCGGCTGAGAATCCGGCTTTCCGCCTTTAGGTACACCACTGTACTCCAGCCAGCTACGGTATGCCGTCGTCTGTGTGATCGTTTTTCTCTGCGCCGACGGCGTGCGTCTCTGTCCAATGGATCGGTCGGTAGCCCTCGGCGACCAGATCCATAGATGGGATCGAGGCCTCATCCGGCTTGTCCGAAAGGCCAAATAGGAGCGCCCCTTGTTCCCGCCAGGCCAGTGCCATCTCCCGCACCTCCTGGGTAATTACGATTTCCTGGGCTAACAATTGCTCGACCGGCGAATCGTCTTTCAGGCACCCCATCCGCTCGACGGTGGCCCGGTACTCGTGACGACGAAACAGTTTGAATGGCGTGGGATCCTTGGCCTGGACAGCGGCGTAGATCTCATCGTGGACCTCCCGCAACGGTGCAGACAACTCCGCCTTTCGTCGGTCCACTGCCGCGATGAAGTGGCCGAAACATTTCATCTGGCCGGCGCGGATCTCCTCCAACAAATCGTCCAGCCGGTACAACCCACTTCCCAGGATCAGACAGATATATGCCAAGTAGTCCTGGTTGTCGGCGGTAAAGGGGTGGAATTCCGGTTGGTTGAGTTGATCGTATGCTGCCCGGACAGCCGACAAATGGAAATCCGTCCCCAAAGACTCGTGCACTACTCGCTCGACCGCTGTCACTCTCGCCTGATCTATGACGTGGTCGTTCCGACCCCGGGCGCCTAACGCGGTCTTATCCAGATCCACAATCACAGCGGTATGTTCATCCACCGGATGACCACGTTGGGTGCATAATTGATCGAAGTCCATCAGGGTGGACCAGTGATTGGCCAGATACATCCCTTGATGATCCGTCTCTGCGCTCGGCTCGACGATCTCGACGCGGGTTGGCTCGTCCTGATGCTCCGCTCCAATAAAGGCCCAGCCCGGCCACCCCCCAACCTGGCATAGATGGGCGAAGGCGGCCCCATCGTTCATGCGCGTATCCCCCACATAGATCAATCGCTCGATGAAAACACCGGGCAGGTTCAACGCTTGTGCCCGCCTCAACAAATGGACCATCACCTGGGCATATTCCACCTCATTTTTGCGGGGTATGACGCCCGGTGGCACTCCTATCGCCTTGATTCCCCACAACTCTGCCAGCGGCGGCAAACGTGAATCCATTGGCACCAGGTTCCGATATACAACCATATCACCGAGGAACTCGTAGACCAACGTGCGACCATACTTGCGCATCTCATCCTCTCTGTCTCATCGCTCCACGTATCCTTGTGCGACCAACAATTCAGCGTTGAGGATGGAACCACTGGCTGCTCCCCGCAATGTGTTGTGTACCACCGAAAGCATTCGCAGATCGAGGAGCGGGCAGGAACGTACCCGGCCCACCGATACCGCCATCCCGGCCTCGGCATCCCGATCCCGTCGAGGCTGTGGGCGGTCCGGCTCGGTGCGCACGAGCAGCGGACGCTCCGGTGCGCTGGGTAATTCCTGTATGATTGGCTGCGGACGGAAGTCGTTCAGTGCGGCCAGGGCCTCTTCCACCGTCGGTCGTCGCTCAAACGCCAGCGACATACAAACCGTGTGGCCGTCCAGGACCGGCACTCGATTGGCCTGGGCACTGATCACCACATTTGCCTCGATCCGCTGCCCATCTACTATTCGCCCCAACAGCAACCGGGTTTCCTGCTCGATCTTCTCCTCTTCTCCCCGGATGTAAGGCACGATATTCCCCAGGATGTCTAGAGAAGACACGCCAGGATGGCCGGCCCCGGACACGGCCTGCATTGTGACCGCGAAGACTTTCCGCACACCGAAGGCATCGTCCAGAGGCTTTAGGGGAAAGACCAGCCCGGTCGTCGTGCAATTGGGGCTGGTGACGATGAACCCGGATCCATACCGGTTTCGCTGTCGCTCGACGAGGGCGACGTGGTCGGCGTTCACCTCCGGGATGAGCAGCGGCACGTCCGGATCGTAGCGGAAGGCCGAGGCGTTGGAGCAGACGACGTAGCCGGCGCGTGCAAAACGCGGCTCAACTTCACGAGCGACATCGGACGGCAAAGCTGAAAATACGACCTGCACAGGTAACGACGGTTCCGAAGAAGAAGACGAAAAGAAAGACGAAAACGAAATCACAGGCATTTTTCCAACGTCAGGGGGTGGATCTCCAGGGATGATCCACCGACAGACATCGGCATATCGCTGGCCAGCGCTCCGTTCCGAGGCCAGCAGCGCCTGTAGTTCGAACCAGGGATGGGATGCCAGGAGTTGGACGAAGCGCTGTCCCACAGCTCCGGTGGCACCCAACA
The DNA here is from genome assembly GCA_964643875.1 of uncultured Anaerolineales bacterium. GTDB lineage: Bacteria > Chloroflexota > Anaerolineae > B4-G1 > B4-G1 > CAZXVB01. The sequence goes on from CAZXVB010000112.1 coordinate 6,677, forward strand.
CCGCTACAGGGATTTTAGTGTTTTCCACTGCCTAAAATGACCTCTTGATGAATACATCGCACGGCGTCGGCTGCCGATTCAGCCAACACGACGAGGGAAATGCTGCACTCCGACGACCCTTGGGCTATAGCGATCACGTTGACGCCGCCATGCCCCAATGCCCCGAAGATACGCGCGCCGACCCCTGGCGTATCCCGCATACCGGCGCCCACCGCCGTCACGATGACCACGTCGTCCAAAGACCAGACCCGGTCTATATCCCGACGGGCCAACTCCAATGCCATTTCATGTTCGATTGCTCGTACTACCGGCGATACAGCCTCAGTGGGAATCACGAAGCAGATGGATTGTTCCGAAGAAGCCTGGGAGATCATCAACACACTCGCTCCCTGACTGGCGACGGCCGCAAAAGTACGCGCCGCGATGCCGGGGATGCCCAGCATCCCTCGCCCTTCGACGGATACCATGCTCAATCCTTGAATGGCCGTCACGGCCTTCACCACACCAGGGGGGCCTTCCGGCTCGCTCGTGATCCGTGTGCCGGGACACGTAGGGTTGAAGGTGTTCTTGACCCATAGAGGAATACCACGTTCGACCACCGGGCGGATCGCGCGGGGATGGAGCACTTTGGCACCGAAATAAGCCAGCTCGCCAACTTCACTGTAGGAAAGTACTGGGATCACCTGGGCTTCGGGAACGATGCGCGGATCGGCACTCATCACACCATCTACATCCGTCCACGTCCACACCTCATCGGCATCCAGACAGGCCCCCAGGATGGCCACGCTGTAGTCGCTCCCCCCGCGCCCCAGGGTCGTCGTCACGCCCTGCTCGGTGGCGGCGATGAACCCGGTCACGACCGGCACATTGCCGGCTTTTAATAGAGGAAGCAGGCTTTTCCGAACCCGTGTCTGCGTCTTGTTCATCAGGGGAGCCGCATTCTGGTACGTGTCATCGGTGACGATCAGTTCGGTGGCATCCAGGGCTTCGCTGCGCAACCCTCGTTTGCGAAGCAGAGCCGCCAGGAAACGAGCGGTGATACGCTCCCCCAGCGACGTCACCGCATCCATCGCCCGTGGGGTAATCTCGCCCAACACGTGGATGCTGCGGCAAAAAGCAGCAAACTCGTCCAGGTATTCGTCTACCGTAGCCAACAACTGTTCCCGTTCCCCATTGGGGGAAAACAACGCATCGGCCACCCGGTAGTGTTGGACCCGCAAGTTGGCTATCACGCCTCGATATGTTGCCGGATCACCTACCTCTGCAGCACGGGCACCGGCGATCAGTGCATCTGTCACGCCACTCATCGCGGAGACGACCACGACGATTTGTTCCCAGCGTTCCACTTCCTCTGAGATGATCTCGGCGACCTGGGAAAGCGCGGCCGCGCTCCCCACCGAGGTACCGCCAAATTTCATCGCCA
>CAZXVB010000113.1:0-8098 GCA_964643875.1 uncultured Anaerolineales bacterium
TTTCTGGGACGCAGATTAACGCAGAAAAACACAGATTTTCTTGGGTTTTCGGCGCAAATCGATACGAATCCGGTCGAATCAGCGTCAATCTGCGGTGAATCTGCGTCATCTGCGTTCAGATGTCGGGTAGTGAACGGAACCAAAAAGCTCTCGCTCACGAACGCAGCGCCCTCTGGTGATTCCCCGTCCAGAGCGGAGATCATCGTCGCTCACACTCTGAAGTCTCTTTGTCCATTGCAGAAGGCCCTCAGTTATCATCGAACCACCGTCCTTTCGCGGCTACCGGGAGGGGAGCGCGAAGGCGGCTACCAAACAGGTGCAACGCGCCTGCGACTCCGAGCCGTCTACGCCTCACGCCTGAGCGTTATCGGCACAGAATGCGGATAGCACGTCCAGCGCCACATCTAATCGAGCCAAGGTGCGTTCACGCCCCAGAGCCGCCAGGGAACCGAACAAAGGCGGCGAGACTTTCTGTCCGGTGGTGGCCCACCGGATGATGCCGAACAGCGCCCCGGCCTTGATGCCCATCTCGTCCACCAACTGACCGGCCAACGTCCGCAGGGTCTCCTCGATAGTCGGCGCATCGAACGTAACCAGCTCCGCCAACACCGTTCGCGCCCGCTGCAATGCTTTCAGGCTTTGGGCCGGCGTCATCTTCTTGCCCACCAACACCTCGGCGGCCGGCGGCTCGATCTCGCCGAACAAAAACGCCGTCCAATCGAGTACCTCGTCCAGCCGCTTCAGCCGTTCTTGGATCAGCGGGACCACCAGCCGCAACCGGTTCCGCTCCTCGTCTGGGCACGGGGTCGGAACATAACCGGCTCGCTGCCAGAACGGCAACAGGCGCTCCAATAACTCTTCCTCAGGCAAACCGCGAATGTAGACCCCGTTCATCCAATCCAGTTTGTCATAAGAAAAAATGGCCGGGGCCTTGTTGATGCGGAAGAGATCGAAACGTTCAATCAGCTCCTCTTTGGAGAAGATTTCGCGATCCTCTCCCTCTCCGGGCGCCCATCCCACCAACGCCAGAAAGTTAAAAAGGGCCTCCGGCAGATACCCCTGCTCCCGAAACTGACTGATCGCGGTCGCTCCGTGCCGTTTGCTCAGCTTCTTACCATCCGGCCCCAACACAAGCGGTACATGGCAATAAATCGGCGGTTCCCACCCCATTGCCTGGTAGATCAGAATGCGCTTGGGGGTGCTGGGAATCCAATCGTCCCCGCGAGCAATATGGGTAATCTGCATCATATGATCGTCCACCACCACCGCCAGATGGTAGGTAGGAAAGCCATCCGACTTGAGCAGGATCTGATCGTCTATCTCGCGATTGTCGAAAACGACATCCCCCCTGATGGCGTCATGGACGATTGTCTGCCCCTCCAGAGGCACTTTGAGCCGCACGACATGAGGTTCGTCCGGAGAGATCGTCCCCGGCGGCAGGTTCCGACAATGACGGTCGTACATCACCGGTCGTTTCTCCGCCCGCTGTTGTGCCCGCACCTGTTCCAGCCGTTCTGGAGAACAGTTGCACCGGTAAGCCCAGCCACGGGCAATTAACTCCTCTGCCACCTGCCGATACAGATCCAAACGCTCCGACTGGATGTAGGGGCCGAACGGCCCACCTACTGCATAGGTCTCGGCCTGGGGGATAATCCGCTGCAGCTCCTCCAACCCCGGTCCCTCGTCCCACATTAGCCCCAGCCAACGCAGGCCTTCCATCATCGTCACGACTGTCTCCGGCTGATACCGTTCCCGGTCGGTGTCCTCGATCCGCAGAATGAACTGCCCACCCATCTTCCGGGCGAAAAGCCAATTGAAGACTGCCGTGCGCACATTACCAATGTGCGGCTCCCCGGTCGGACTGGGCGCCATCCGTACCCGTACACTCATCGGCATCACTCCTCACTTCTTCTGCATCCGCCGCTCGATCTTGGCCCACGTATCCCGCAAGGAGACCGTGCGATTGAAGACCAAACGACCATCGGACGAATCCGGATCTACACAAAAGTACCCCTGTCGCTCAAATTGGAAGCGGTCCCCCGGTCGTGCTTCTGCCAAACCAGGCTCGACACGGCAATCGGTCAACACTTGCAAAGAATCCGGATTGATGTAATCGGTGAAATCCCCTCCCTCCGGCACATCATCCGGGTTCTCTTTCGAGAATAGATGATCGTATAAGCGCACCTCGGCCGGCAGGGCGTGCCGGGCCGAAACCCAGTGAAGCGTCCCTCTGACCTTACGGCCATCCGGCGCATCCCCCCCACGGGTATTCGGGTCATACGTACAATGCAGCTCGATCACCTCTCCATCGGCATCCTTGATGACATCCACACAGGTGATGAAATACGCATACCGCAATCGGACTTCACGACCAGGAGCCAGACGATAGAATTTCTTTGGGGGGTCTTCCCGAAAATCCGCTCGCTCGATGTAAATCTCCCGACAAAACGGCACCTGGCGCGTGCCCATCCCCGGTTTCAAGGGGTGGTTGACGGCCTCCAAGTACTCCTCCTGATCGGCGGGATAGTTAACGATCACGACCTTGAGGGGGTTCAGCACCCCCATCACGCGTGGGGCACGCTCGTTCAGATCCTCCCGAACACAGTGCTCCAGAAAGGCGATATCCACCACGCTATCGGTCTTGGAAATCCCGATCCGGTCACAGAAGGTACGGATCGCTTCGGGCGTATACCCCCGCCGCCGCAGCCCAGATAACGTGGGCATACGCGGGTCGTCCCATCCACGCACGTGTCCTTCCTCCACCAGACGGAGCAGCTTCCGCTTGCTCATCACCGTGTAATTGAGATTCAGCCGAGCGAACTCGATCTGACGGGGATGGTAGATACCCAACTCATCCAGGAACCAATCGTACAAAGGACGGTGGTCTTCGTATTCCAGCGAGCAGAGAGAATGCGTGATGCCCTCGATAGAGTCGGATTGTCCGTGCGCCCAATCATACATCGGATAGATGCACCACCGATCGCCCGTCCGATGATGCGGCGCGTGGATGATGCGGTACATCACCGGATCCCGCAGGTTGATGTTGGGCGACGCCATATCAATCTTGGCGCGCAACGTCCGGGACCCGTCGGGGAATTCTCCGGCCCGCATGCGCTCGAACAGGTCCAGGTTCTCCTCCACGGAACGATTGCGATACGGACTTTCTCGCCCCGGCTCCGTCAGTGTCCCCCGATACTCCCGCAACTCCTCGGGACTCAGATCGCAGACGTAAGCCTTACCCTTCTTAATCAACTGGACCGCATACTCATACAACTGCTCGAAATAGTCGGAGGCATAGAACTCACGATCCTCCCAATCGAACCCCAACCAACGGATATCTTCCTTGATAGATTCGACGTATTCAGTCTCCTCCTTGACCGGGTTGGTATCATCGAAGCGCAGATTGTACAACCCGCCGTATTCCTCGGCGATTCCATAATCAATGCAGATCGCTTTGGCATGCCCAATATGCAGATAGCCATTCGGCTCCGGAGGAAAGCGCGTGTGCACGCGGTCGAACCGACCAATAGCCAGGTCCTCGTCTATGATCCGTCGAATGAAATCTTTGGATTCAGACGTTTCTCCTTTGGTCACCTTGTCATCCATAGATTGCTTCTCCTACCCTATACTTCGAGAACAACGCCACGACACCTATGCAGGGGACGGACAGCCTGCCGGTAAAGTAAAGTAAAACGTGCTTCCCTGCCCTTCAGTACTTTTGAGGCCCACCACGCCGCCCAGCTTCTCCACAATCCGCCGGACGATGGAAAGCCCCAAGCCATGCCCTTTGACGCTCGAGCGGTTCAATCGAATAAACGGCCGGAACAAAAGAGGCTGGTTTTCCAATGGAATACCTATGCCGTCGTCCTGCACCCAGAAACGGATCTGCGTCTCTCCCTCATAATCGGCACCCAGGACGATGCGGGGATGAGGCCCACCGTACTTGATGGCATTACCGATATAGTTAATCCACACCTCTTCGATCCAGGGAACGTATCCTATCGCTACCGGCCATATCGCAGGCACAGTGATTTTCGCTCCACTGGCCTCGATGTCCAACTCCAAACGCCTCAAAGCAACGGCCACAATCTCCCCCATATCCAACGGCTCCAGTTCCGGCATTATGTTTCGGACGCCGGCTAACAGAAGAAGCGCATCCACGATGCTGGCGATCCGGCGGCCACTCCGGGCCATTTCCTCCAAATACTGATCCCACTCCTCGGCCGGGATCTCCCCATGGCGACCGATTAACGCTTCGGCATATCCCACTATGTAGGAGACAGGAGCTTTCAGGTCGTGAGCGACAGTGTGAGAAAACGCATCCAGGTCTTCATTGCGAACCCGCAACTCATCCATGCGCTTTTGCAAAATATCCATCAGGTCGGCGTTATCCATCGCTATGGCCGCCGAAGCCACCAGCGATTCCAACAACATTTGTTCATCGCCCTCAAACGCTCCCTCCTCCGTGTACAACACTTGGACAACCCCGATTACACCGGACTTTACATAAATAGGAACTGTCAAGATCGAACGCACCTCCAGATTGAGATACTCCGCCAGGCTCCGGTCATAATGATCGTCCATCTGCACATCATCAACCAACGTGCTTTCACCGGTCGAAACCACCCAACCGGCAATACCCTCCCCGGCCTTCAGTCGCCAGCCACGCACCTGGCCCGCTCCGAGGCCGGTCGCCTCCTGACACACCAACTCCCCTGTCGCCGGGTCCACTATCCAGACCGAACTGGCTGCTGCTCCCAACAGGTTGCGCACTTCTTCCAAGATCGTCACTATCACCTGTTCCAGGTTCAGGCTGGAATTGAGCGCCCGGCTGGCGCGGTTCAACAATTCCAGCGAGCGATTCTTGCGCTGCAACAACTTTTCAACTTGTCGGTAATCGTGGAGCTCCTGCTCCAACGAGTCAACCATCTGCGATAGTTCAGCATCGCGTTCCACATCCAGGGGTTCCCGTTCCCATTGTTTGTAAGTTGCCTCCCAGTCCAGTCCGTCTGCCTGACACTCCTGCTTAGAAACAAACAGGCCGGGAGGGGCCGGAAGATGGGCAAGTCCACGGGCCTGATAGAGATACCCATCCGCCAACGCTCCAAAGGAAAGCGCCAGCCGAGGCCACAATATCGTCAATCGCTCCACAGACAAATCCGCCGTCAATTGACAGAACAAGGTTCTTAGACTTATGCCCAGAACATCCCCCCTGATGGTATCGAAAGCATCCGCTAATGCAGCCCCAACCGCCATAACGGGCATCGCATCCCACGTCTGTGCCGTCAATGCCGCGATCAACCGATGGGTCCAGCCATTAAACACTGCCAAGGCCACCTTCGGATCATCGTCAGGCACACCCAGCGCCACAATTGCCTGGCGCCACGCCTCGGCGATCATATCTCGCCGGGCCACTTCCCAATCCATCATACCGCCTCCCCTGTCTTCCGATGATGCATGGCCACATTTTCCGCCAAGCCAATCCCGACCATAGCAGTCAACAATGCAGCCGGCCCATAGCTAATGAAAGGAAGCGGCAACCCGGCTACAGGCAACACGCCCAAATTCATCCCCACATTGACCACGAACTGGCTAAAGATCATCGCCAGCGTACCGGTGGCCAATAGACGCCCATACACATCCGAAGACAACAAGATGATGCGCAACAATCGCCAAAACAACACCAGATACAACAGGAACAACACAATTACCCCGCTGAACCCCAATTCCTCCGCCAAAACCGCAAAAATGAAATCCGTATGGCGCACCGGCAGATAACGCAACTGGCTCTGTGTGCCCTGCGCCAACCCTTTCCCCCACGCCCCTCCGGAACCGATAGCGATGGAGGCTTGCTCCAGTTGATACTCAACGTCCGGATTTTGGGAACGGTCTAAAAAACCGATGATCCGATCCTGCATGTAATCGAACTCCAATACCTCGGCCAACTTCCACAGCGGGTACAACGCCAACAGACCGATCAACATCGTCAACACAAGATAGCGTACCGGGACGTCTGAAACGTACAACATCGCCAGCCACATAAAGACCAGGACCGCAGCCGTCGCCATATCCGGCTCCACGAAGATCAGCGCTGCCAGGATCAGGGTCATCAGGACGGAGACCAGATAATTGACGGCATCCGGGCGTTCGGATGGCGCCTCCGCCAGCAAACTGGTTTTGGGCGTGCCAAACGGGAGAGGCTGAGGAGCACCGCGCTTCTTCCTCCGACGGCTGAGCATCGCCCCCATCGAGATCGCCAACAGATTCATCGCCAAGTACGAGGGCTGGAATCGGAAGAACCCCAAATCTATCCACCCACGAATATTCCCCACCCCACTCTGTCCCACCAGAAGCACCACGACCAACAGCACCACGGCGATTAGATAGATCAACCACCAAAAATCTCCCAACCACTGATAATCCCGTGGAAAGACCGCCAGGAGAAAGATCAAACCGACCCCCACAGCGCCAAACAAGGCTTGCCGACGCCACAGCATCTGGAGATCGGGATCCAAACTGCCTCGATTGGCGCTGTAGATCATCAGCACGCCATACGCCGTCAACAGCACTGTGACAAGCAACAAAACGTAATCGAACCGCCGCCAAAATCGCAAGATTGACATCAGGTCTCCTGTGAAGACAATGGTTCGATCATCAGAACAATCATCGTCGCCCTCTAACGCCGCTTGGGCCTGCTCAACAGCGGAATGTCGGCCACCAGTCGGGTCTCCCGGGCGTTTTGCGAAAACGAGACTTCGACCGCACTGGCATCAATCTGCACATGCTGTGAGATCACCGCGATGATCTCATCTTTCAACATCTCCAACAAAGTCGGAGATATGCTGGTTCTATCGTGAGCCAACACCAATCTCAAGCGTTCCTTGGCAACCGTTCCACTGGCCGGCTCATCCTGCCCCCGGCCCCCAAAAAGGCGTCCTAGCGCTCTCATCGTCACTCCTCCCCTGAACGGATCAGCCCGACAATACGCTTCCACATCGTCGGTTCACGCAGCACCATAAACGGCACCTTCTCCCCCAACAACCGACGGGCGATATTGTGGAATGCTTCTCCGGCTAACGAGCTGTTGTGAGAGAAGGCCAGTGGTTGTCCCCGGTTAGCGGCAATCAGAATGGCGTGATCCTCCGGCACGATGCCCAACAGATCGATCGAGAGCAACTCCACCACGTCGGAAACGCTCAACATTTCCCCTCGCCGCACTAGCCGGGGTTTGATGCGGTTGATCACCAGACGGATCGGTCCCTTCTCCTCGGCCTCAATCAGGCCAATGACCCGGTCCGCGTCGCGCACAGCCGGAACCTCCGGATTGGTGACGACAATGGTCGTGTCGGCCGGGGCGATGGCGTACCGAAAGCCCTGCTCGATTCCAGCCGGGGAATCAATCAAGACAAAATCACACTCCTCACGCAGTTCATCGCACACGCGCACCATATCCGCCGGTTGGACGGCCGTCTTGTCCCGGGTCTGGGCAGCCGGCAACAGGAACATCTCAGGGAGCCGCTTGTCGCGCACCATCGCCTGTCGCAGACGACACCGTCCCTCGATGACATCTACCAGGTCGTACACGATCCGGTTTTCCAACCCCAACATCACGTCCAGGTTGCGCAAACCGACGTCTGCGTCAATCACAACCACCCGCTGGCTGTGTAACGCCAACGCGACCCCCAGATTAGCGGTGATGGTCGTTTTGCCTACGCCGCCCTTACCGGAAGTCACCGTCACCACTTTTGCTGTCATTCCATCTCCTTCCTCTCCCGCCCTGAATCCGATATCCTGACCCAGACGAGTCTAAATCTCAGGAACACCCCCTACCCGGCGGGGTATTCCCCCACCGGTGAAACGGCCTGGCGACCTCTGGTCGGGCGAGGTCTCCGGCCAAAGCCCCGGCTGGGCATTGTCGTCGGCAATCCACTGCTCCAAGCCGGTCTGTGACCGGCGTGGCCGCCGAATCGCGGATTCGGCTCGAGTGGCGAAGAGCCATTGCGGCCCCCGGCTGCGGTCAGAGACCTTGCCGAACCTCAAGGTGCTGAGAGACCGAAAACCAGTAGAGCACAATCCACTGCTCCAAGCCGGTCTGTGA
>CAZXVB010000114.1:0-8094 GCA_964643875.1 uncultured Anaerolineales bacterium
ACGTTAAAGGGCAAATCCGGCGTCATTAAGCGAATGTGACATTGTCAAGGTAGTACCCCTAAAAGTAGGATGGCATCCCTATGTCGTCCGCCGCGCATAGGGATGCACGGTTAGGGAGCGATTTTTGGGACAGGTTCCAGGATATTATCCCACTTTGGCGGGAGTTGTCAATTTGTCATCTGGTGATCTGGTGATTCCGTAGCCGGCCACTTGACGAAAACACGACGATCAGCGACAATACGATCAGGATGAACCTCCCGCAGGTTGAGTTTGCCGCAGTTTCTGCGTCGGCCAAGCCTGTATGAACTTGCGGGAGGCTGGCTTACCCCACAAATCCACGTTGCCTCTTTTTTGGGGGGAGATGGAACTTTAGGCGCCTGTTTAGCGTCTTGAGTGATGGTTGGTCGGTTCACAACCATCAGTATAGCACAGTGCGCTCAACTGCGTAAGTCTTGTATCAATAATTGAGGAGGCTTAACGATGAATAAACGGGCTAGGTTACAACTGGGCAATGGGTTCTATCGCTTTTTGTCGGCTGTGGTGTTGTTGGGGATTCTCCTGACCGGCTGCCGTCCGGCGGGGACGGCCACACCTTTCCTGCCGACGGACACGCCATTCCCCACGCCGACGATGCCGCCATATACCCCTCCGCCACCGGGCACAGTACCGGCAAAGGTGATTCAACGTTCGCCGGACAGGGGGGAGGAGTTGCCGCCCGACGGAGTGGTTGAGTTAGTATTCGACCGGCCAATGGACCGAGCGTCGGTAGAGGCAGCCCTTTCCATCACCCCGGAGGTGGATGGCGATGTGACGTGGGTTGACGACCGCACGGTGCGCTTCAAACCGGCGCGAGACCTCAAGCGGGACACGGAGTACTACGTCACGGTCGCCGCAGATGCCAGGACGGGCGATGGAGACACTCTCGATGGAGCGTATCGTTTTCGCTTTCGCACGGTGGGCTACCTGGAAGTGGCGCAGGTCGTTCCCGCCCCCGACACGACTGATGTGGAGGCGCTTAGCACCATCACGGTGATTTTCAATCGCCCCGTTGTGCCGCTGGCGGCGGTCAGCGATCCGATGTATGCCGATCTGCCCCAGCCGCTGACCATTGAGCCGGCGGTGACCGGCCGTGGAGAGTGGCTCAATACCTCGATCTACGTCTTTACGCCAGACACGCCCCTGGCGGGCGGCACAACGTATACAGTTCGGATTGCGGCCGGTTTGACTGATACCACCGGTGGTCTCCTGGAACAGGATTATGTTTGGTCGTTCTCCACCCAGCCGCCGAAAGTGGTGGATGTCTACCCGGCGGATGAAGATACGTTGGTGCCGGTGGACACTGCCGTGCGCGTCCGTTTCAACATGCCGATTGACTGTTCGTCGGCCGGCCAGGCGTTCCAGATGCGCACCGGCTTGTTGGGGAGCGTGCAGGGCAAATGGGCCTGTCAGGACGAGACCTTCGTCTTCACGCCCACCAAACAGTTGGACTTCGACAAGACCTACCGCCTGGAGGTAGCAGAAGGAGTGCGCAGCGCCGGCGGCGGTGTGGGGATGGCCGATTCGTTCGAATGGAGCTTTACGACGGTGCCTCTTCCCAGGATCGTGGGCACCCGGCCCGCCGATGGTGAGCGAGAGGCCTGGCCGTACACGGACTTCGAGATCATCTTCAACGCGCCGATTGATCCCGCCACCGTGTTGCCTAATCTTGAGATGACTCCGCCGCTCTCCCCGACTCAGGTGTACACGTACTTTCGGCATTGGGATAACACATACGTGCTCGCTTTCGGGGCGCAGCCCTCGACGGATTACGAAGTGCGCATCGGCCCCGATATCGCCGATCCATACGGCAACACGACCGACCAGGCAATGACGGTTCGCTTTCGCACAGCCCCGCTCGATCCAGCGCTTTGGTTGCCACTCCCCAATCAGGTGGGTGTGCTGGATGCCCATCAGCCGGCCCAGATCGTGATTGGCCACGTCAATGTGGAACAGGTGAACCTGGAACTTTACGCTCTGGGTGTGGATGATTTCTTCTCCGCTCAACGGAACTGGTGGGATTACCGCCCGTCGGTGGCTCCCCTGAGACAGTGGTCGCTGGAAACGTCGGCACCGCTGAATGAGGCGACGTACACGCCGGTCGCTCTGGCGGAAGGGGATGGTCTGTTGCCGCCGGGGTTATATCTCTTGAGTGTGCAAGCCCCGGAGGTGCAAGCGGAGCGCTGGTCCCATAGTAGGCTGTTGGTCGTGTCGGATTACAACCTGACGGTTAAGTCCACCCTTATCGGCAGCGATGCCGAAGGTCGCGTTTGGGCCTGGCTGACCGATCTGGCGACAGGCCGACCGGTTGAGGGGGCAACGCTCACGATTCAGACGATGGATGGCGACGTATCTGCCCAGGTGACCACAGATGAGGATGGGTTGGCACATACCGCCCTGGGCGGTTATCTCTCCAGCGAGGTGTACGTCTGGAGTGAAGAGCCATTCGTCCTGGCTGGCGCAGGGTGGGGCTGGAGCACTGGGATCGGCCCGGATGACTTTGGACTGGAGACGGGGTATAGTGAAGGGAAGTACCGGGCTTACATCTACACCGATCGGCCCCTATATCGCGCCGGGCAGACGGTCTACTTCCGCGGCGTGGTCCGCGCCGAGAATGATGTGCAGTATAGTTTGCCTGATGGGAAGTCTCTGGAGGTGACGATCTACGACCCGATGGGAGAGACGGTGTTTCAGGAGACGTTGCCGTTGAATGCGTTCGGCGCCTTCCACGGGGAACTGACATTGTCGGAGGAAGCGCCTCTAGGGCAGTACAGTATCCAGGTGAATTTCCATCAGCAAGGGTTCTACGCCGATTTCCAGGTGGCCGCATACCGCCCGCCGGAGTTCGAGGTCACGGTGACGCCGGATCGGACGGAGTTGGCCGCCGGTCAGGCGACCCAGGCCCTGGTGGAGGTGAGTTACTTCTTCGGCGGCCCCGTCGCCGACGTGGATGTGGAGTGGAGTGTGCTGGCTGCGTCATACCGTTTCGAGCCGGCGCAATTCGGACGCTACGATTTCACGGACGATGATGACCCCTGGGTTTGTCGCTGGTGTTGGTGGTGGGAACCGCCGGAGCCACAGGTCGTGCTCAGCGGGAGTGGCCGTACCGATGCGCAGGGCCAGTTGACGGTGATCCTGCCGACGGAGGTGATGACCGGAGGGCAGCGGTTGACTATCGAGGCCACGGCCTCCGGGCGGGATGGACAGGTGATCTCCGGCCGGAGCGACATTGTCGTGCATCGGGGGGACTTTTACGTTGGGCTGGCACCTCAGCAGTACGTGGGTCAGGCCGGCCGACCGGTGTCGGTGGACGTGGTGACGGTGGATTGGGCCGGCGAACGCCGGCCGGGGCAGTCCCTCACGGTGGAAGTCTACCGCCGGGAGTGGATCAACACCTTCGTCAAAGCCGAAGCGGGCGGAGGGCAGTGGGAATGGACGACGCAGGATACACGGGTCTACACCGCCACGCTGACCACCAACGGGAAGGCCGAGGGAGTGGTGAGCTTCACGCCGGAGGAAGGAGGTTCCTACCGGGTGGTGGTTGGCGGTTTGGACGCACACGAGCGGCCGGTGCGCACTTCGACCTGGCTGTGGGTGAGTGGTCGGGAGTACGTCTCTTGGCGGCGGGAAAACAACGACCGCCTCACGTTAGTCAGCGACAAATCTACCTATGTACCCGGCGAGACGGCGGAAATCCTAATTCCCAGTCCCTTCGCGGGTGAGCAATGGGCTTGGGTCACAGTGGAGCGGGCCGGCGTCCGTCAGCAAGAAGTGTTGCGGCTGGAGAACAACTCGACGGTCTATCGGTTGCCGATCACCACCGAGCACGTGCCGAACATTTACGTCTCTGCCGTGATCGTCAAGGGGCCTGATGCGACAGAGCCGGTAGCTACCCACAAAGTGGGGTACGTGATGTTGACGGTTGAGCCGGTGGTGCAGGAGCTGCACATCGAGTTGACCCCCAGCGTTCCCCGGGCCGAGCCGGGCGAGACGGTTTCCTTCGAGGTGCGAGCGACCGACGTTACCGGCGAGCCGGTCGAGGCCGCGCTCTCGCTTGATCTGGTAGACAAGGCTGTGTTGACTCTCCGGCCGCGCACGCCGGATGCGATCCTCCAGGCTTTCTATGGCCGTCGGGGGATTGGCATCGTGACTGCCAGCGGTTTGACCAACTCGGTCAACCGGCTGCTGTGGGAGAAGTTGCAGGAACTGGCTGACCAGGCCAGGGAACAGGCCCGCGGCGTTGGGGGAGGAGGAGTGGCAGAAGCGCCTGCCATAGTTTCGCTGGAGATGGAGGAGGCAACGTTTGCCTTTCAGATGGCAGTAGGAGAAGAGGACGTTTATGAGATGGATAAATCCATCGCTGTATTGCCGCCGGGAATTGATCTGCGCGAGGAGTTCGCCGATACGGCTTTCTGGGATGCAACTGTCGTCACGGACCGCACCGGCCGGGCCACGGTGGACGTGACGTTGCCGGACAACTTGACTACCTGGGTGCTACGGGCCATCGCTGTGACGGCCCAGACCGAGGTAGGAGAGACGACGACGGAGTTGCTGGTCACCAAGCCACTGCTGCTCCGCCCGGTGACTCCGCGCTTCTTCGTTGTGGGAGATCACGCCCAACTGGCGGCACTGGTCAGCAACTACACGGGCCAGCCCCAGGAAGTCGCGGTGACGTTGCACGCCGAGGGTCTCTCGCTGGAGGACTCGGCCACCCAAACTGTCTCCATTCCAGACGGCGGTGAGCAGAAGGTGACCTGGTGGGTCACGGTGGAAGACGTACCGACGGCCGACGTGGCCTTCAGCGCGGTCGCAGGGGAGTACGCCGACGCCGCCCGTCCCCGCCTGACGACTGGCTCTGAGGGGACGTTGTTGGTCCATCGCTATACCGCCCCGGAGATCGTGGGCACCGGCGGTCAGTTGGTCGGCGAGGATGTGCGGGTGGAGGTGGTGGCGCTGCCGCCCAAGTACGACGATCGGCGGGGCGAGTTATCTATTCGCCTCGACCCCTCTCTGGCGGCCGGGATGATGGATGGCCTCGACTATCTGGAGCACTTTCCCTACGAATGCACTGAGCAGACTGTCTCGCGCTTTTTGCCCAACGTACTCACCTATCGCGCGATGCGTGATCTGGGCTTTTCCAACCCACAGTTGGAAGCGAAGCTGCCCGGTCTGGTCGCCGAGGGATTGAGTCGCCTCTATGGACAGCAGCACGGGGACGGCGGGTGGGGCTGGTGGTACGAGAGCGAGAGCAATCCGTATCTTTCGGCCTACGTAGTCTTTGGGTTGGTTAAGGCCCAGGAGGCGGGCTTCGAGGTGCGGGATGACGTGCTGGCGCGTGGGTTGGACTATCTGGCAGATCAGTTAGTGGCCGGGCGTGAGCTTCACACCTATCGGGAGGCTAACCGACAGGCTTTCATCCTGTACGTGATGAGTGAAGCCGGGCAGACCGGTCGCGCCAGTGAATACAGCGATGACCTGTTCTCCCATCGAGAGAAACTCAGCCACTATGGACGGGCCTTCCTGGCGTTGACACTGAACGCAATTGAGCCGACAGATGGCCGTGTCGCTACGTTGCTCTCGGATATCCAGAACGCCGCTATCCTCAGCGCCACCGGGGCGCACTGGGAAGAGGCACACTACGATTGGTGGGCTATGAACACTGATACCCGTTCTACTGCGGTAATTCTGGATGCCCTGGCGCGGCTCGATGCGGACAATGCCCTGATCCCCCAGGTCGTGCGCTGGTTGATGATCGCCCGGCGGGACGGTATCTGGGAAACTACGCAGGAGACGGCCTGGGCGCTGATCGCGCTGACCGACTGGATGGTCGTCACCGGTGAGCTGGAAGGGGCCTACGACTACGGTGTGTGGCTCAACGATGCTCAATTGAGCAGTGGCTCCGTCACCCCGCAGACTGTAGACCAGCCGATCCAGTTACGGGTGGATGTGGCAGAGATGTTGGCCGAGGTTGGCAATCGCCTGACCATCGGCCGAGGGCCGGGAGAGGGGCGGCTGTACTACACGGCACACCTCAAGGTCTACCTGCCGGTGGAGGAGATCGAGCCGCTGAATCGGGGCATCATCGTCTCCCGTCGCTATAGCGACCCGGCTTGCACCGAGGGGCTAAAGTGCCCGGAGGTGGAGCGTGTCTCGGTAGGGGACATCGTTCAGGTACACCTGACGATTGTCGCGCCGCACGACCTCTATTACGTGGCGGTGGAGGACCCGTTGCCGGCCGGGGCGGAGCCAATTGATCCCAGCCTGGCGACCACGAGCCTGACGGTGGCCGAGCCGGGCCTCTACCGAGATGAAGACCATCCGGTACTGTACCGCTTTTACCACTGGTGGTGGCAGTGGTACAGCCGGAGTGAGATGCGGGACGATAAAGTGGTACTCTTCGCGGATTACCTGCCGGCCGGTACGTATGAGTACACCTACACGTTCCGGGCGACCCAGCCGGGTGAGTACCAGGTGATCCCCACCACGGCCAATGAGTTCTACTTCCCGGAAGTCTTTGGGCGCGGGGCGGGCCGTTCGTTGGTCATCGAATAGAGTGTAGTGAGTGAGGTACTTATGGGACGAAAATAGTCAGCGCGGCTAATGTGTAAAAATCTTTGGGGTATTGTTGCAGCTATCTTCCTGTTGGGGGCTTTGGCTCTGCTGCCGGCGACGGCACCGGCCGTGGATCGGGCCTACTTGGCGGCGATGTCTCGAGGCGCAATGGCTGAGGATCACCTGGAACGCACGTCCGCTGTGGAAGCTTACCGGGTGGCCGCGTGGTGGCATCCATTCGACCCGCAGCCATACCTGCGTATGGCCCGCCTGTACATGGAGTGGGGGCGCGAAACGGAGGCGTTGGATGCCCTCGCACAAGCCGAGGAGCGCGATGCTGACGCTATCACGTTGGCCTGGCTGCGCTGGCAGGCTTACACGGCCCGCGCCGACTGGCCGGCCGCCATCGAGCAGGGGGAACGCTGGCTCAACCTGTACGCCCAGGCAGATGATACCGCGCGGGTGATGATGGATGCCGCCCAGCTCCGCCGAGGGTTGGGCCAGGCTTACCTCCAGGTGGGAGAATGGGAGGCTGCCCGTTCGGTGTATGAAGAGATGTTGGCGGACGCTCTCTCGCCCACGATGGAGTCGTTGGCCCACGAACGCTTGGGGTTGATGGGGGTGGGAGAACGGGATGATGCGATCTATCACCTGTTCGCGGCCCGTACTGAATTGGCCGGGCAGGTGTTGACGGTGCTCCAATCGCCGGGTGTAGCCGATGATCCGGCATACGCGGCCGCCCTCATTGGTCGCACGTTGTGGGCTGCCGAGGAGTGGGCCTTGGCAGCCCATCATTTTGAGCGGGCGCTTTCCATCGGCGGAAGCGACGTTGAACTTTACGCATACCTCGGTTATGCCTGGGGCCGAATGGGGTGCCCAGGTTGTACGGAAAAGGCCCAGGTGTACCTGGAACGAGCAGTGCAGGAGGCGCCGGATTCAGCCGTGGCTCATACGCTACTGGGGTTGTATTACGACCGTCAAGGGCGGAACGCGGACGCCCGGGCCGCATATGAGCAGGCATACGATCTGGACCCCACCAATCCGGCGCTGTGTGTGGAGATTGGTCAGACGTGGGCCGTGGAGGGACGGTATGTGGCGGCCGAGATCTGGTTGCGTGAGGCTGTAGCTCTTCGCCCTGACGATCTGCAGTTGTGGGAGACGTTGGCCCGCTTCTATCTGGAAAACAATCTCTCTATCACAGATCGAGGAATCGAGGCGGTCGAACGGTTGTTGGAGTTGTCGCCAGACACGGCTGTGGCCCACGACTTGCGGGCCTGGGCCGCGTTGGAGATGGGAGATTACGTGACGGCGCAGGCCCACTTGAATCGAGCCTTGCTCCTTGACCCGATGCAACCATCAATACATTACCACCTGGGTTGGTTCTGGCAGATGCAGGGGCAAACGTCGAAGGCGGAAGAGGCTTTCCGGCGCGCGGTGGACCTGGATACTACCGGCACAGTAACGGCCCGGGTGGCTCGAATGTTCCCTGTCGGACGGCAGTGGCTG
>CAZXVB010000115.1:0-8048 GCA_964643875.1 uncultured Anaerolineales bacterium
GCAGAAACTGCGGCAAACGGGGCAGTTTACCAGTGATCAGGCGTCCTCAACCTGCGGGAGGCTCGTCCCTACCCCTCGAATCCGTTTAGAGCCTCGCAGGTTTGAGGGGATTTACAGCCGGCGAGAGGGTAGGTTGAGTGGGCGGTTTGGTGTTTCACGCTCTTGGACGGGAATTTTATGCATCGGATGAGAAGCGCCTTTGTCAGGTTGATCAGAACGATACTCGCTTTGGTTGTCGTGTTCTACCTGGGGCCGGCTGTGGGTATGGACTGGGAGCCTGTACTTGTCCATGGACAAGAGCCAGACGACTTCCCTGTTTCTCCGGCATATGCGGATGAAGTAGCCGATCTGATGGCGCGTATGTCCACGGCGGCTAAAGTGGGGCAGCTTTTCATCGTTTCCTTCCCCGGATCTGAAGTTACCGACGAATCCCTCATTGCCGAGTTGCTCCGCGATTATCGGGTGGGAGGCGTGGTGTTGGAACCGACGAATGGTAACATCATCAATGAAGGCGATACTCCAACCCGGGTGGCTGCCCTGGTGAGCCAACTCCAGGAGGCAGCCTGGGCCGCCACACGGCCTGTCACAGAGAGTCAGCAGGGGGAGCAGGTCGTCACTTATGGGATCCCGGTGGACATTTATCCGGCGGAGCCGTTCGTGCCCTTGCTCGTGGCGGTGTCGTATGCCGGCAACGGTATGCCGTTCACCAGCATTACCAACGGAATGACGCCCATTCCCTCTCAGATGGCGCTGGGGGCGACGTGGAACCCAGCCTATGCCGAGATGGTTGGCAACATCGTGGGAGAGGAGCTTTCTACCCTGGGCATCAATATGTTGTTAGGCCCTTCTCTTGATGTGCTCGAAACACCCCATCCAACCAGCGCCGGTGACCTGGGCGTGCGGGCTTTTGGCGGAGACCCATTTTGGGTGGGACAGATGGGACAGGCCTACATTCGGGGTGTGCATACCGGCAGCAAGGGACGGCTGGCCGTCGTCGCCGGTCATTTCCCTGGCCTGGGGACTTTGGATCGTTCTCTAGATGAGGAGATTTCAACGGTGCAGCGCACATTGGATCGGCTCGAGCAGATTGATCTGGAGCCTTTCTTTGCCGCTATGCGCTCAGAGGACTTAGCTGTACAACCAGACGGCGTTATGGTCTCTCACATCCGCTTTCGGGGGTTAGAGGGTGGACGGTTCGTCACGACCCGCCCGATCAGTGTGGATAGTCAGGTGTTGCAACACTTGTTGGCTCTGCCAGATGTGGCGAGCTGGCGGGCCAACGGAGGGGTTACTGTCTCGGATAGTCTGGGGGTGCGCGCGCTGCGCCGTTTCTATGACCCCAGTGAGACCACGTTCAGTCCTCGCCGGATCGCTCAGGACGCTTTTTTGGCCGGCAATGACATTCTGTTGCTTTCACACTTTTCCCTGAGTGACGATTGGGAAGAACAAGCCGCCAACGTCGAGTCCACCATCACGTTTTTCCAGGAGAAATACGAAACCGATCCGGCCTTCCAGGTGATGGTAGATGCCGCGGTAGCCCGCATCCTCCAGTTGAAGTTAAAGCTATACGGCGGTAACTTCGAGTTGATCGAAACCCGGTTGGTCAGTGAGGATTTCGGTGAGCGCATTGAACAGCACCGGGAATCTATGACGGGTATTGCGCGCGATGCTGTTACTTTGCTCTCTCCCCCCTCGCCGGACTTGTTTCCGGCTATTCCGACGTATGAGGATCGCATCCTCATTTTTACCGATGCCAGTATGGGGACGCCCTGCGCTGGGTGTGATCCGGTGCATTACATCGATCCGCAGGCGTTGCGCAATACGATCATCCGGTTGTATGGCCCCGGTACGACCGGACAGATCAACCCGGCGTTGATTAGCAGTTTCACCCTTGATCAGATGGCCGAATATCTGGATGCGCCATCCTCGGTTTTGCCGGAGGTGACCGGCACTGTGACGACAACCGTCTCACCAGTGCAGACCGCGCTCCAAACGGCCGACTGGATCATCTTCGCCGTGCGGAAGCCAGACGATGATTCACAGTTCCACGTACTGCGACGCTTCCTGGCAGAACAGGCCGACGCGCTGCGCACTCCGCACATCATTGTGTTGGTATACGATGCCCCGTATTATCTGGATGCTACCGAGATCAGCAAACTAAGCGCCTACTATGCGATCTACAGCCACACCGCCCCGTTCATCGAGGCTTCGGTGCGGGCCTTGTTCCAGGAATTCATTCCCTCCGGTGCTCCACCGGTCAGTGTGCCCGGCATCAACTATGATCTGGCGCAGCAGACATTGCCCGATCCCAATCAAGCCATTGCCATCTATTACGAGGTACATCCTTTGACTCTGCCCGGTGAAGTGACGCCGGAACCCGGTGCGTCCCCTACACCCTCACCGACGCCGTCCTCCGGTGGCCCCTCAACGCCGGAGCCAATTCAACCGGCGGTCGGGGATGAGCTGCGATTGAGCACTGGCGTCATCGTAGACCACAACGGCCATCCGGTGCCCGATGGGACGCCGGTCCAGTTCATCTTCACGTACCCCCGCGAAGGATTGGAGCAGGCGATTGTCAGTGCGACCTATGGGGGTGTGGCAGAAGCGACGTTGGCCCTGAACCGTACCGGCCAACTCGATATTTCCATCCAGGCAGATCCGGTTCCCCGCACTGTGGTGTTGCAGATCACGATCCCAGAAGGGGAACAGGAGGCCATTATCTTGACGCCCACGCCACTCCCGACTGCTACGCCTCCCCCCACGCTAACCCCCAGCCCGGAGCCAGAACCCACCCCACTGACGACTGTGCCCCCTACGCCGACGAGTCCAGCGCATAACCAGGCATCTACAGGGAGAGAGATCGGCGGGATTGATTTGTTGCTGGCTCTGGTGGGGGTATCTCTGATTGGCGGTGGAGGATATTATTTGGTCCGCTGGCACAACTATTCGACTGGCCGAGCGGTGCATACGGCGCTCTGGTGCGTTATCAGTGGACTGGCAACCTACGTGGTGTATGCATTGAATCCCCCCGGAGTCGCTCCGTTGCGGGAGATGTGGGGGTATTGGCCCACGTTGTTGCTTACATCTTTAGGGGGCAGTTTACCGCTTTTGATATTCTGGACGTGGCGTACAGGGACCAAGCAAGAGAAGAGATGAGCGGCGTGTTTACAGAAAGGTCACCAGGGCCGCCAGAAGCAACATCAGGCCCGCCAGTGTCAGCAAACGTCGGTTTTCGTTAAGGGCTTGCTGCCATTCTCCCTGAGCAGGGAGCAGGGGGTAGAGCGTAGAAGGAAGGGAATTACCGCGGAGCATCTCGTGGAATGCCGCTGCACTGGGTGGACGGGGGTCCGGGTGCATCGCAATGGCCGCCAGAATGGCCCGTTCGGTGGTCGGGGAAATGCGGGGGTTGATCGCCCGGGGGAGTACGAGGGCATTGGGATTGAGAAACCGTTGCTTGGCACTGGCCGGAGGCTGGTTGGTCAGGAGGTGATACAACGTTGCCCCTAACGAGTAGATGTCGGAGCGGACATCGGTGTGACCGGTATCGCCGCCATATTGCTCCAGCGGGGTATACGCCACTGTGCCTCGCCCCTGGAGCACGGTTACTGTGCTGGAATCGTCGGCAGCCAACAATTTAACCAACCCAAAATCCACCAGTTTAATCAATCCACCAGGGGTCAGTTTGATATTCGCCGGTTTAATGTCTCGGTGGAGCACCGGAGGGTCCTGGCTGTGTAGATATTCCAGGGCATCGCACAACTGGTCAGCCCACTTCAACACACGGCTCTCCTCCAGGAATTTTCCCTGGCGGCGCTTTTCCTCCATCAACTGGCGCAAATCCGGCCCTTCTACGAAATCCATCACCAGGTATTCTCGGTGGTGCTCGGTGAATGTATCGGACACTTTAGGAAGATTGGGGTGGTCCAGTCGCGCCAGGATGAAGGCTTCGCGGTGAAACTGTTCCTGGGATTGTTTCAATTCCTCTGGGGTGGCATCCGGATCTGAGCGGATTTCTTTGACGGCGCATACGCGACCGATCAGGCGCAGGTCTTCTGCCCGATAGACAGCACCCATACCGCCTTGGCCGACGGGGGCAACGATCTTATACCGCCCTCGCAGGACGGTGCCCGGTGTAAGTAGACGGGCCATCGTGGTCTTTCTTCTCCTATCCGGTGGGAACCGTTGTGGTCGTTTTTAGACCACTGGCAGGGTTCCTTTTGAAAGCAATTCCCTTTTGGTGTGTATCATCATAAGCGAGAAGGAAGATTCTGTCAAGGTGATGTGGCGGGGGCAAGCAGGGGTGTTCTTGAGGGTGAATACAGTTCATAATGGCTGTGTGGTAATCTTGCGCGTTCCCCCGCTCTGGTGGGAGCCTGCTGTTAGCGATTGAAATCGCCTCTGGAGGGCTGGCAGCCAAGCGTCCACCTGCGTAGGCGCGCCTCTCCACCTGCGTGGACAGCCAGCTTTAGCTCCTCAGGCGCGGTTTCAACCGTCGGATTGAATAGTAACTGAATACGAACACAGGGAGGTTGGCACAGATGTCGCAACAGGATATGCCCATGCTCATCGTCTACGAGGGAGAGTTGGAGGGACGACGCTGGGTAATTGATCAGGAACAGGTGGTGATTGGACGAGGCAGTGGTTGTGATGTGGTCCTGCCCGAAAGACAGGTCTCGCGCCGCCACGCGCAGATCGATCAGACACCTCAGGGGTACGTTCTACGGGACCTGGGGAGTAAAAACCGCACCTATGTCAACGGACAGGAAATCGGCAGCGAGCCGTTTCTCTTGAAGGATGGGGATGAGATCCAGATCGCGCTATGCGTCAAGTTAGGCTTCATCGGGGCCGACGCAACGCTCCCATTGGCCCTTGATGGCCCTGACAAAGGGTTGCGTATGGATGCCGCCGCCTGCAAAGTGTTCGTTGGAGGACACGAGATTGTGCCACCGCTTTCCCCTGCTCAATATCGTTTGTTGGAGTTACTGATGGCTCAGGAGGGCCGGGTGGTCTCGCGGGACGACATTGTGGAATATGTGTGGGGAGAGGAAGAGGCGTTGGGTGTTTCCGAACAAGCGATTGATGCATTGGTACGCCGCTTGCGCGAGCGGATCGCGGCAATTGATCCGGGTCATAAGTACATTGTCACGGTCCGAGGGCACGGTTTTCGGCTGGAAAACCGATGATCGCCGGGGGTCAGATCTGCTCGAAGTGAGTGGCCGGCACGACGAAGATCGTGGCCCGGTGGTACCCTGGCTCCGGGGGGGCACACGTCTGGCGTAATATGTCAATGACCGGTTGGACATCATTCGTTTCGACACCGATCAGCAAAGTGACGTTCCCTTTGCGCAGAAATCCACCCGTGCTGGCTACACGGGTGACCCGGTAGCCTGCTTCCGTCAAGCGGGTGGTTACCAGGTTAGCGTCGTTGTTATGGACAATGGCGATCAGTAGCTTCATTTCCCATTCACTCTTCAGATTTGTTCAAACTGTTCGACATCCAGGACATAGATCGTAGCCCCGCCGATTTCTACTTCGATGACTGGAGGTTGTAGCTCCAACAGGGGGGGAGTAATGTGGGCCGAGACGAATCGGCGTTGGGAAGCGCATTGTTCCCTAAGATGGGCCAACAGCGGAGGGAGGCGTCTGTGGTTCAGGCCAATCAATAGCGAGGCCGTCGCCTCGTTCCAGATTCCGTCCTGGGAATCTATTTGCGTGATGTAATATCCCTGTTGGGTCAGGTAATCGGTCAGCGCCCTGGCCTGAGAATAGGCGACAGTCACGATCACCAACTGATCAACGGTGGGAGCGGTTCTGTGCTCCAAGTGATCCTCCGTTCCTTCTCCACGCTTTGCGAAAAATGACTCTTGTTGGGCCGTCGTCCTTCTAACAGCGTGCCGGCGAGCTGCCGGCATTCCCTGGGAGGTTTTGAATCCCCGCTCGCCGGTTATGGGCTGCTCTTTATTTTACCAGACTTTGATGCAGATGCAACACCGAATCGTCGCCAGATGTCCACGATCCCCATGCCGACCAGGTAAGGTAGGTTGAAGGCCATCATACCAACGGGGACATCGAGTTCGGTCTTTTCGCAGACGGTGGAGGTGTTGGCCTGATCAATCTGCGGTTTCAGGGCCAGCAGTTCGCGTTCCAGTTCGTCCGATGTGCATGTTTCCACCAACTGGTCTATGCGGGCCATCAATGCGACCGCCCGCTGGATGCGCTCCTCGGTCTCGGCGGCCAGCTCCGGGCTAATGAGGCCAAAACGAGCTTTCAAGGCATTCAATCGCCGACCGGCCTCATACGTCACCTGAGCGATCTCGTCTCGATTCATCCACCGAGTTTCATAGTTCAGGATGTGTTTCCAGGTGGGGGCCAGCAGCGCCTGCCGATGCTCTTCCAACGTGCGATAGCGGATGTGATAGCCGTATTTCTCCGGACGCTCGTAAAATAGACTACCTGGGTCCACAAACGGGGCCAGCGGGCCGATGAAGGGGATGAAGCGGCCATCCCCAAAACGGTTCAACAGGTGTTCACTGTAGGCCACCGATTCCAGAACCGATTGAGGGGTCTGTTTGGGGAGGCCGGTCATAAAGAACAAGTCGAAGCGCCGACAGCCCACGTCCAGACAGGCGGCGATGGTTTCTTCAATGGCCTCGGTGGAGAAGTTTTTGTGGATTGCCCGACGGACTTGGGGATCGTGGGATTCTGGCGAGAACTCGATGATGAAGTTGGGTAGTGCTTCCGCCAACTCAGCCGCAAATTCCCGATCCATTGGGGTGAATATTTCCAGCATACCCTGACCGGGGTAGCCTTTGATGGCTTTCAAGAATCGGCGGGCGTACTCCATACCTGCCTGGCGAATATCTCCCAATAAAAAGGCCGGCCCTCGGCTGATGTGATACATCCGGCGCATATCCTCGGCCAGTTTTTCCGGTGAGCGAAAGGCCGGGGACTGCCGTCCAGATATTAGCCGAGAGGCAAATGCCGATCCGCCGCAATAGGCACAGTTATGTGTACAGCCACGCACGGTCAACACGGCCATCGCTGGATAGTCAATCCAATGGTTGAAGGGAACGTAGTTGAGGAAGTCCAGGTCGCGCACGACAGATCGCACCATCTGGCGGTAGTCCATCTCCAGGTGGTCCAGATTGCCCGGCAGGGAGGCTTGCGGGTTGATGTGGATTTCTCCATTGACGTCTTTCCAGGTCAGGTTGGGGACCTGGTTCAATTGGGCCGGGTTGACGTCGGCCGGTGTAGGGGCGTTCAACAGACATTCCATCAGTTGACGCAACGGTTCCTCGGTCGAGTCTCCCCGCAAGACATAGTCCACTTGCGGATAGCTGATCAGCTCGGTGTGGAAGTAGGAGGCCGAGATGCCGCCAAAGACTACAGGGGATTCGGGGTGGTAGTGTTTGATCCGCTCGGCGACAGCGAGGGAGCCGTGGGCATGGGGGAGCCAGTGGAGGTCTACCCCAAAGACCTTGGCCCGCATGCGGGAGATGAGCCGTTCCGGGTCGAACCGCTGGGAACGCACCATGCGAGCGGCCAAGTTCACAATCCGGGTGCGGAAGCCCGATCGTTCCAGGTAGGCGGCCAGTGTGGAAAATCCGATGGGATACATGTCAAAGACCGGCTCCGAGGGAACCAAGTCGCTGGTCGGCCCCCACAGAGTAGCCCGGTGGCGGAAATCGTAGACGGTGGGGGCGTGGAACAAGACCAGATCGGCAGATGACATTACGTGTCTCCTTATGTGTCTCCTTGATTTTTGCTTATTCTCCCGTAGGTCAGTTGTTTATGTCCGTAAGACGGTATGTTACAATCTGTGGGAGGGTGGATACGTGTTGGTAGTGAAAGCAATCAATCATTCGGTGGAGGATTGTAACATAGCCTCTTATTCCACACAAGTCCCGTTAGAACATCTCTGCGGTAAGATGAGTAATCGCCAGATTTGACTTCTGTCTCTGTGTTTCGTATACTACAAACAGTACTGATACTCATTCACCACTGAGTTCAACCTGCGGGAGGGTCTCCAACTCAGTTGAAACACACCC
>CAZXVB010000116.1:0-8039 GCA_964643875.1 uncultured Anaerolineales bacterium
CCAACTTGACTCCGACAACGACAACGAGTGTTGTAAGGAGCACGAGGAATGTCATGCGGGTCAGGGGGGAGGGTGTTTCCTCGTCGCTCGGTGAGGTGGGGCGGCGGACAGGGTAGCGGATGAGGAAGGCGACCAGCGCGACGAGAAAGGCGACCGAGACGGCATCCGCGGCCCGCCGCAAGGGTGTCTCGCCGAAGCGCACAGTGATGGTGTGGTGGCCGGCCGGCACGTCAAAAGCGATCAGGCCATCCGGGTCGGTGGGGGCGATGGGAATTGGATCGCCGTCCACCAGGACGCGCCAGCCGGGGAAGTAGAACGCCAGGTAACGGGCGCGGAACGGGATCGGCGTCTCAATGACGAACTCGGCGCGGTTGGGGCCATATTCGGCCGCCAAGAGGGTAGCCTCGGCGGGAAGAGTGGTCTCGTCGAAGCGGCGCACGGGACCGCCGACGGCGTATTGGGCCTCCAACGGTGATCCTTCGGGACGCCGCTGGACCCAGGCGGGGAAGTAGGAGCCTTCCGGATCCACTCCTACCAACTTCGAGCGGTGTTCGTAGGCGAAGACGTCGGTGATGGTAGGATGGGGGGGATTGATGCAATAACCCCGTGGCGGGTAGGTGGCCGGGAAGGCCAACACGATCAGTAGGAGAACGATGGCGACGGTGAGGAGATCGGCCCGGCGGATGGAGCGCCCCGCCGGTCTTGTTGAAGGAGGGGCGACGGCCCCGGCTAGCAGCGCCACCGGCAGGGCGGCCCGTCCGACCAAGCGCCATGGGAATTGGACGAACGGCAGCAAGGGGACGTGTTCCCACACCCACAGGGATGAGGACGTGCTCAGCCAGATCAGTAGGACGGCGGTGAGGGCGAGGAAGGCGAGCGTGGCGCGACGTTCTCGATCCGCTCCCTGGCCCTTCCGACAGCGCACCCCCCCCACGATTAGGCCAATCGTTGCCAGGAGCGCCTGGCCCAGTCCCAGGTGAATGCGCATGGGTGGATTGAGCAGGGCGGTATCAACGGGTCGGGGCGGAGCAAGGATTTCGGATAGTGGCAGGAAGTTGTAATGGAAGTCGTTGTTGCGGGTAACGTGAGACATGTGCAATTGGGCATAGTCCTGCTCCAACAGAGCCGGCCCGAAGTAGAACGCAGCCAGGCCCAGGGCGAAGACCAACGCCACGATCGCTGTTCCCTGGAATTGAACCTGGAATTGAGCCTGGAATTGAGATTGAGAACGAAAGTGGTTCTCACGCCGGTAGACTATCCACAAAACGAACAGGTAGGCCATCAGATAGGGGGTGAAGAGCAGGCTGGAGATGTTGTGTGTCATGTATAGGGCGAACAGGGAAACGACGCTGGCGACAAACCAGCGCCGTTGGCCGGTCAGAGCGAGGCGGCGGAAGGCCCACAAGATGAGGGGCATCAACGGCAGAGCCAGGGATTCCGGGGCATTGGCCCGCAACAGGGCGTTCAGGAACTGGTAGGGTGCATAGGCGTAGGCCACTGCAGCGATCAGGCCGGCTGCTGGGCCGAACAGGTCCCGGCCCAGCAGGTAGGCCGCCAGGGCCGAGCCGATGATGCTCAAGACGTACACCTGATTGAGTGCGACCGGCAGTGTCAATCCCAGCATATGGAGGATCAATGCCAGGTAGTAGGAGGAGGCTGCCCGGTAGTTGAAAAATGGATAGCCGTAGCCAAATGCCAGGTCGGGGAGAAAGCGGGTATACAGGATGCCGGAGGTTTGCAGGGCATGGCGCATCGCTGTGACCCGGTAGTAGTGAAAAGCGCCGTCGTGGCTGCATGGCGAGTCGGAGCGGAGTAAAGGAGCTACAGCGACTACAGACAGAAGTAGCAGAAGGAGAACAATTCCATAGCGGGAGAGGTTGCGCAAGTTGTTCCCATTCAAGGGACAGTACCTCCAGCCTGAATCTCGATTTCGATGGGCAGGATAGCCTGCCCGTCGGGGAGCGGATTTCCATCAGAGTCTGTGATAGGCAAGCGGCCCCCGCTGGCGGCGTCGTACATGCCGACGGCGATGTGGTACACACCGGTCGGCGCGTCGGTGTCCACCGGCAGCGTCACAGCGTCCACCACCACCTGCCCGGTGACCCAACTGCTGGTCGGGCCACCGCCGGGCCGATAGTCGGCCTGGCCATGGAGGTGGTCATCGGCCCCGACCAGATGAATGAAGACGGTGTAGTCCAGGTCTGTGGGGCCGTTAGCTTGCCAGTAGAGAGTGATGGGTACCGTCCCACCGGGCACCGCCTGGGTGCGTTCCAGGTTGAAGCCCAACAGGTGAACCTGGTCCCCCAGTATGAGGCTCATGGGATGAGTGATCTCGCTTTCGGCCGGCAGGTCGAAGGAACGTTCGCGGGGCTGGAACTCGATTTCGGCCACCGACGCCTCCTCGCTCCATACCGGGCGGTCGCCGGCCCACAGGGAGAGAGTCAGGCGATAGCGGCCAGCCGGCAGGAATGGGTCGCTACGCAGGGTGTAGCGGCTGTCGTAGACGTCGCCGGCCCGCCATCGGGATATGGGGTAGGCAGAAATGGACATCGGCTCGGATTCCCAGGCGGTTTTCCCATCGGCGGCGATCAGCCGCCAGCGGAGGCGGTAGTCGCCCGCCGGCCGGTCGAGGGCCAGCCAGCGCACAGTCAAGCCGAACGAGTCGCCCGAAGAAAGGGCCGTTGGAGGAGGTTCCTCCAGACAGCCTTGTATTGGGCCGGTCGGCAGTTGACGCTCCGGGGGACAAGTGGCCGCTTCCGCCCCGCTGGGCGTATCGGGCGGCAGGATGTGGATGGTTCCCACGAGAACCTGCACTCCCTGGAATTGACCGGCAGCGTCCCAGGCCCCCCGCTGGGCACCATTGGCGTCGGAAACTGTCACCAGGAGGTCGTATTCCCCTGGTGGGATGGTGACCGGCGGCCGGACGCGGAACGTCTGGTCGGCCCACTCGCCGGGTTGCCAGGCGGATGTGGGGAACGTGGTCTCGTTGAGTACCGGCTGTCCGACCTCCGCCCAGCGGTAGCCATCCGCGTCCCGCAGTTGGAGCGATGCGTGGAAGGGAAGGGGCGTGGGGGCCGACGTTTGCCAGCGCAGCCAGACGGTAAACGGGATATTGTTGGCCTGGGCCGGAGACAGGGCGTCCACCAAGATGAGTTGGTGGTCGAAAGTGGCCAGATAGGACGACTCCGATGGTTCGGGCGCTGTGTTCGTTCCCATATGCGGGGGGGGGAGGCGGATGAGGCGCGGGCGCGGGAGAGACGTTTCCCCTGCCTGCCAGGCATTGGCATTGGCACTGGTATTGGGCAGCCCCAGTATCTGGCGAAGGTAGGCGGCGGTGATGGGTGAGGCGGCCGGATCGGCCACGTACCAGACGAGTGTACATTCCCCGCAGAAGGCATCCAGTCGCGCCTGGATGGCCTCTCTGGTGGGCAGGTCGCTGTCGGCGAAGGAGGTGATGGGGGCCGGGCCGGTGTCGTGGTGCAGCAACGGGCCGCTGGCGTCCAACACAATCCGATGGTCGCCGGTAGCGTGGGCAGCCAGGTAGGCCGCCAGTCGGATCGGCGCGGCGTTGACCGTGACCTGAGGGCGTGGGGGGTAGACGGTGTCGGAGTCGGGGGTCGCGATGGCGTCGGCCAGGGTGGCGGTTTCCAAGGAGATCGTCTGCCCCTGGAAGAGCGAGGCAAAGGAGGGCACGGAAGTGACGGCCACGGTCCATCGAGCTGTGTCGGGATCGCGGCTCAACTGTCGGGCGGCTGCGCCCAGCGCCTCGCCCCAGTCAGTGGTGAGGATGGAGGCCGCACCCCACGGGCCGCCGGTCAGCAGGTTGAACCCCTTGAGTGGGTAAGCGGCAAACGGCAGCAGGAGAAGAGCCTGAGTCCCCAGGGCAAGCGCCGGCAGGATGGCCGGTCGGCGACAAAACCGCTGCGGGGAGATCGTTGCCAGTCCGGCTTCCAGCCCCACCACGGATGCTAGCGTGATGGGGGGGACGACCGGCAACAGGTAGCGGTCGTGTTTCTTGGCTCCCAGTCCCATCAATGCGCCAAAAGTGAAAGCGAACGCTATCAGAAGCAGGATAGCCAATCGGCGGTCGGGTGGAATGTGCCGCCAGCCGATCAAGGCCCCCGCCAGCCCGATCCATACCGGTGGCGATATCCGCAGGAGGAAAACGAGCGGATAGAAGCCAGGACCGGGGTCATAGGTCATTTTGCCAATGAAGAAAATCGGCCGCTGAACCATCTCGACGTGCCGCCCGGCAAATGCACTCAGCGTGTGGAGCGTGGCCATCGGGTCGGCCCACAGGGCCGGGTAGAGTGCGACCAGTGTGGCCGCCGTGACGGCGATGAATAGCAACGTGTGAACGGTGAGCGAGAGTGCGTGGCGGTGCAATGGGCGGGAGGATGAGAGGAAAGTGGAACGGGAGCGCAACCAAGCGCGGGCTTGGGAGACTGCCGCCAGACAAGGAAGGAACGGCAACAAGATCAGAGCCGGGGTCTTGGTAGCCAGTGCCAGGCCGGCGAATAGGCCGGCCCCGGCCCACCAGAGGGAACGTTCCGGTTCCCGCAGGCCACCTAGTCCACAGGCCAGTGCCAGGGCGGTGAAGGTGGTCAACAGGGCGTCGGTGTGCAGGAGGCCGGAATGCCCTATCAGGAACGGGTCGCAGGCCAGCAGGGTGGCGGTCGTCAGGGCAAGGCGTCGGTCGAAGGCGCGGGCCAGCAATCCATAGAGCAGTGCCAGGCCCAGGGTGGTGGTCAGGGCGACGGCTAGCCGGCCAGCCGAGAGGAAGAAGCTCAGGTGACGCACCGCTTCCCCGTTTTGCGGTGAAAACCAGGCCAGGCGACGCACCCAATCCAGGTGAAGCGCACTTTCAGCGGGGGCCAGGGCGCGCTGCACCGTCACACCGATGGCCCCTAGCGCCATGGTCGTGACGCCGGGGTGGCCGGTGACCGGGATGGCGGACCAATCTCGGCTGGCGATGGCATCGGCGAAGCGGACCGCGCGGTAGACCCAGGCCGGTTCGTCGGGAGTCACGTACCGCCCCAGGGCCACCAGTCGGAAAGCCAGGGCGAAGAGGCAAAGCCACCCTATGGCCTGGAGGTATCGCCGATGATGTGTACGAGCTATTCCAGACACGCAATCACCCCAGGTAACCAAGGGCGCGGAGGCGCTCTTCGACCTCGGTGGTTTCTTCTTCGGACAACGCGGCTCCGGTGAAGTGCCTATCTGGTGAAGCGCCAGTTTGGTGGGTGACTTCTCGGGAGAGCGTCAAGGCTTCGGTCAACACCCGCCCGTCCATATCCTCCGGCACCGGCAGGTCCATCAGGTGCAGGATCGTGGGAGCCAGGTCCATGATGCTGGCGTCGGAGAGGGTCATACCGGCACGTACATTAGCGCCCCAGGCGATGAAGATGCCGTGCATTCGGTGACAACCCGAATCGCCCCGAATCTGGCGGGTGATGATGCGGCTGTCGGTGGCAAACAGAGGGAAGGCGATGGTGCGATAGCCGTCCATCACCAGGTGAAGATCGGGGCTGCGATCGGCAAAGGGGCCGTGGACGACCTGCTTTGCGGGGATCACTTGGTCTACCAGGGGACGACCGCTTTCCGGGTGGCGGAGCGTGCGCAGGGCATCCATCACGCGCTGTTGCACGGCGGCCTGTTCTTCGCCCGGTTCGACAATTCCCTCCGGTTCCCGACCCTTGAGGTTGACGTAAATTTGCCCCACGTGGCCGATGGCGTAAGCCTGCGTGCGGGACCAGTCCACATCGTCGAAGGAGAGGAATTTGCCCACGACTTTGTTGCGGGTGGATTTGGAGACGTGCCAGACGTAATTCTGCAGGCCGGTACGTTCAATCAGGTGCCAGATGGAGGCCGGCGTGACGCCGGCGCGAAACAGAGTTGCCTTGAGGCGCGGCCATACACCTCGCTTCAGGTGCATCAGGCCGGCATCCAACAGAAGCAGGTTGAGGTTGACGACGTAATGCAAGGGGCCAAAACCGTGGTCGGACATAATAATGACGGTGGTGTCGTCCTGGAGCCGGTCCACCATCTGACCAATGAAGTAGTCTATGCGTTGGTAGAGTTGGCGCAGCGCCGGGCCGAATTGAGCGGCGGCCTGCGGATCGTAACGGGGATGAGAGGGATCTACGAATTTCCAGAAAGCGTGTTGCATCGTGTCGCTCGAAAGGAAATGGAACATCAAGAAGTCGTGGGGATTATCCTCCATCAGGCGCAGGGCGTATTGACCACGTCGTTCAACCAGGGCCAGGAGGTCGGCGGTGAAGTCCGCCTCGTTGCCCGGCTTGTACTGAACGGAGGGGGCGATGCGGTAGGGCGGGAGTTGGTCACTATAGCGGTCGAGCAGGTCGGCGGGATAGGTAAAGCGGCCCCCAACCGGTGAGAGCATGCCCCCAATGACAAAGCCGTTCACTTTTTGGGGCGGATACGTCACCGGTACATTCATTACCCCACAGGTTTTTCCCGCCTCCGAGATGATCTGCCACAATGTCTGAGCGCGAATGGAGGTCGCATTGACCAGGTCGAACTGGCCCCCCATTGGACGGATGAAGTCGAATACGCCGTGTTTACCGGGGTTCTTGCCGGTGGCGAATGTTGTCCAGGCGGGGGCCGTCACAGGGGGAAGTGTTGACTCCAGGGGGCCGTGGACGCCTTCCGCCATCAGATGGCCAATAGTGGGCAAGTCGCCGGCAGCGACCCATGGTTGGATCAGGTCGAACGTGCCTCCATCAATGCCGATGACCAGGATACGGTTCATCTATCGCTACCTCCATAGGTATAGGCTTGCTACTGCTCCTGCGTTTCGATGACGCGGCGCACGGCGTAGATCGGTTTGCCTTGCGCTTCGTAGTACGTACGAGTAAGGACTTCCCCCAACAAGCCCATCATTATGAACTGAACCCCCACAACGGTCAGGAGCACCGCCAACATCGTCCACGGGTTGGTGCCGATGCGGAAATAGCGGAAGGCTTCTTCACCGTACCGCAGGCCTCTGGCGATTTTGGCCCCGGCCAGATAGAGCAGGATCGCGCCCCCTAGTCCACTGCTCAGCAGGCCCACGCCACCAAAGAGTTGCATCGGGCGATTGGAGAAGCTGAGTAGGAAGGAAATAGTGACCAAATCCAGGATGACACGCGGGGTGCGGGAGAGCGCGCCGTACTTCGATTTGCCGGCCGCTCGCGGGCGGTCGTTAACCGGCACTTCGGCGATCCTGGCCCCCACCATGCTGGCGATTTCAGGGATGAAGCGGTGCAGTTCGCCGTAGAGGTGGATCTGGGCAACCAGGTCGCGTCGCAGGGCTTTCAGGGAACAGCCCCGGTCATGCAGTTGGACGTCGCTGGTATTGGCGATCAGCCAATTGGCCACCATCGAGGGCAGCCGGCGGGTCAAGAAAGGCTCCTTGCGGTTCTGTCGCCATCCATTGACCATATCATAATCTCCGCCCTTGAGCACTTCCAGGATGCGAGGGATGTCGGCCGGGTCCTGTTGCCCGTCGGCGTCCATCGTGATGATGATCTCCCCCCGCGCGTAGTCGAAACCGGCCGCGAAGGCAGCCGTCTGCCCAAAGTTGCGGCGAAATTGGACGATACGCAGCCGAGGCTCATCGGCCTGCAGAGTTTGGAGTACAGCCAGGCTGTCGTCGGAACTCCCATCGTCTACGGCTATGATCTCGTAGCCGGTATTCAACGACCGGAGTGTCTGTGAAAGTTCGGGGATCAGAAACTGCAATGCTTCGGCCTCGTTGTACACCGGCAAGACGACCGAGATTTCGATTTCAGTTTCTCCTGTCTTTACATCAGGTGCTTGTGTTGTCGTTAGTATCGTCATAGGGTCATAGCCTGTTTTCCATCAGGGTATCGCACACGCATTATAGCACACTGGTTCGATGAGACAAGCTTCGTTATTCGCCCCCCTTTAGCTCCCCCCGTGGAACGGGGGAAGACAGGCTTCCCCCCTGCGAGCGGGGGGGACTATGGTCTTTATCCAGACTTTGTCAGCGATTGTTCGTTGTGCTATAATTTCAA
>CAZXVB010000117.1:0-8026 GCA_964643875.1 uncultured Anaerolineales bacterium
GTACCACTGTCTCCGTCATTGTACAATCCTTCCTTCTACCCGACATTTTGACCCTCCCGCAGGTTCAGAAGCGGTTTGGGGGCATTTTGTGCCCTGATGTGGGGCTATACACGTGCAACTGACGTAATTGCAAACCTGCGGGAGGATTACCGATCAATATGTCGGGTAGCAAATGATCCATTGAGATTTTTGGCGCACTCAGTCATATTGTAACATATCTTGTGTGGTCTGCCAACCGGTGATGATTGGTGAATGTCCCTCGACGTGTGGTTTGACTTCCCGTCAGGCGACGAGTATAATGGCCGCCAGATTGGAGAGCAGATATGACACAAACGTCATCCGTGATAGATACACCACATCCTCCTTTGCGTGTGGATGTATCCTATGCGCTGATCACCCTGGGTAGCACGACCATCTGGTCTGTGCTGAGTGGGTGGCTGTTGTACTTCTACTTGCCCCCAAAGGGTGAAGGAACCGTCTTGATCCCGGCGGCGCTCTACGGTGCGGCGATGTTGGTCTCTCGAAGCGTCAATGCTCTCATTGCGCCGCCCATCGGTTACCTGTCCGACCAGACCCAAAGTCGCTGGGGCCGACGGATCCCGTTTATGTTCGGTTCTGCCCTGCCGATGTTGATTCTCTTCGTTCTGATCTGGATGCCGCCTGTGGCTGGTAACTCGATCTGGAACCTGGTCTATCTGACGATCGTGCTCACACTTTACAACGTCGCCTACAGCTTCAACCAGATTACACATACGGCTCTTCTGCCCGAAATCGCCATCACCGATAGTCACCGTGTGCGCATGTCGGCCTGGTCGGCCAGTTTCTTTCTGATCGGCATGGTATTGAGCGGGCTGGCCGGTCCGCTCATCGAGAGCACGGGCTACATAGTCACAGCGCTGATCTATGCCGCTGTTACATTGCCACTCTTTTATTTGCCTTTCCTGGTGTTGCGTGAGCGACCAGGGCGGCAAATCGCCCGGTCGGAGCGGATGGATTGGCGACAGAGCCTCACGGCCATGGTACGCAACCGTGCGTTTCTGATTATGACAGCCACGGGCGTCTTCTACTGGGGTGTCACCACCATGGTCCAATCTACGTTGCCCTTCATCGTCACTGAGATCTGCGGGTTGAGCAAAGCCGACACGCTCTATTTCTACATTCCGGCCCTGGCTGCTTCTCTAGCCTGCTATCCGTTGGTCACATGGCTTGCGAATCGGGTGGGTAAGTGGCTTGTTTTTTCCGGCTCGTTGTTGGCCTCGGCGATTGTACTGCCGGGATTACTGCTGATTGGGGAATGGTTCCCTCTGTCGTTGGAGGCGCAGGGCCTTATCTGGATTGCGTTGCAGGCCATTGCAATGTCCGGGGTGACAATGTTGCCACCTGCCTTCGGCGCCGAGATCACCGACTATGACGAGACATTGACCGGCCAACGCCGTGAGGGCATCTACTATGCCACGTGGGGGCTGCTTGACCAGGTAATCAACGGGGTGACCGCTGCGATGTTGCCGTTGTTGTTGCTGTTGGGCCGGAGCCGTTCCGACCCGCACGGTCCACTCGGTGTACGGATGGTTGGCGTTGTAGGGGGACTTTCGATGTTGACCGCCTTCTTTATCTTTTTCAAATACCCGCTGCGGCACAATCCACCGCAGGCAGGAGACGTATAATGCATTTTTCCCAGTTCTCACAAGATGAAATCGCCAGGATAGCCGCGATGGAGTGGGGTAATTATGCTGCTACGCTCCCGGCTGCCCAAGTGACGGTTGGCCTCGACGTCGTTATGCGAGAGGATGTGGTGATCACGCGCAGTGAACTCTTTCCGTCTCCCGACGCCAACCACGCTTGCTTGCTGCGGGCCACTCCCCAGACCGCCGACGCGCTCATCGCCGAGGTGATCGCTTACTTCCGGTCGAAGGGTTTGCCGGCGACAGTCTTCCTCTCTCCGGCCTGCACGCCGGCCGACCTGCCGGCGCGATTGACTCGCCAGGGATTCGTGAAGCAGGAAGCGGAAGAGGCCTGGATCGCTCTAGAGCATTTGCTCGATTTTGACATTCCTGCCCCCTTTGCCCATGTTGTGGTCGAGCAGGTCACTCCCGAAAATGTACACACCTTCGCTAAAATATTCTTGACCGCTTTCGATATGCCGGTTGATTTTGCAGCTTATATGGCGCAATTGCTGGCGCCTTCTCTGAATCTACCCACCATTCATCACTATCTAGCTCTGGTTGACGGGCAGCCGGCCGGGGTCATGTCCCTGCTGCGTTATGAGAACTTGGGGGTTTTCGGGAGCGGCGGTGTGTTGCCGGCGTACCGGAAGCGTGGCGTCGCCACAAACCTGACGATCCGGGCTGCTGTAGACGCTAGGGCGCACGGCGTGGATACGTTGATAGGGCAAACGAAGGCTGGCACAGCGCTCGAACAACTGTTGTGCATCGCTGGGTTCCGGCGGGTATTCACCAGAACGTGTTACACGCTCCCATGAACCATTTGGTCGAAGTCGCGGACCTCACGAAGACGTACCAGATCGGTGATGTGGCTTTCGGGGCGCTCAGAGGGGTCTCGATGGCGATCGCCGCCGGGGATTCGGTGGCCATCATGGGGCCTTCCGGCAGCGGCAAATCTACTCTATTGCATCTGATCGGTGGGTTGGATCGCCCTACTGGCGGTTCAGTCACAGTGGATGGGTATCGCCTGCATATGATGGACGAGACAGCTCTGGCGAAGTTCAGACGCGTTCATATCGGTTTCGTCTTCCAGTTTTTTAACCTGGTGGATAACTTGACCGTTCTGACCAACGTGGAACTACCGGCCCTGCTGGCCGACCGGCGAGACAAAAAGCGCATCCGTAGGCGGGCCACCGATCTGCTAGAAAAGTTGGGTGTCGCTGATCAGGCGGGAAAATACCCGTGGGAGCTTTCCGGTGGACAGCAACAACGGGTGGCCATCGCCAGGGCGCTCATCAATCGTCCCACTTTGTTGTTGGCCGACGAGCCGACTGGAAACCTGGATAGCGCCAGTGGTCACCAGGTGCTCGATATTCTGAGTGAGTTCAACCAACAGGGGCAGACGATCCTCATCGTGACTCACGACGCTGTGGCCGCCGCCCGCGCCCGGCGAGTGCTGTTTCTCCGCGATGGCCGCCTCGTTGGGCACATGCCGGGCGGCGACGCCCGGCGGATCGCCCAGCGCCTGACCGACGCCGGTTGACGTAGGAGCGCTGCTATGGACGCCGTCTGGTGCAAGATCAAAGCGGACGTTACCGGCCGCCCGCTCATCTCTTTCCTCATCACGCTCACGATTGTAGCGGCCGCCACCCTGCTCACCCTGGCCCTGGCGACTTTGATGAATATCGCAGCCCCCTACGACCGCTCTTTTCAGGAACTCAACGGCGCTCATCTGTGGCTGTACTTCGACCGGGACAAGGTCCACGCCCGCGATATCCAACGCATCGCTGCCCTGCCCGGCATTATCGGCGACACGGGTTTGCAGTATGACGTCCGGAGCCGTGTATTGATTCACGACACCCGGGTATGGATCAGTTTGAGGACCGTTCCGATGGAGGTGGGGCCTGCTACCGTGAACCGTTTGTTGATTCAGGAGGGCCGCTACTTAACCTCTCACCAGGTGGAGGTTCTGGCCAGCAAAGACCTGAACGATCTGCACCATCTGGCGGTCGGAGAGACGATCCGCATTACCCGTTGGGATGGCAAAAAAGTAGACCTGTCCGTCATCGGTTTGGTGTACAACCCGATGTGGGATACATATCGCAATACTCAGCCGCCATATCTCTATGTGAGTGAAGCGACCTTGCGCCGCCTGTTTCCAGACGACTCGACCTGGGGGTGGTCCATCGGGCTGCGTCTGCAGGATCCGACAGCGGTTGACGAGGTGCTGGCGCGGGTCGAGGCACTGCTCCGTCCGGACGCCGTCACCGCGCACACCGACTGGCGGGACGTGCGGGAGTCGGCGATCTTCGGAGCGCAGCTCAACTTCGTGTTTCTGGGGGCTTTTGGCTTCTTCGCTATTCTGGCGACCATATTGGTGATTGCCAGCAACATCGGCTCCTCGGTTCTGGCGCAGTTCCGGCAGATCGGTATCCTCAAAGCTATCGGTTTCACTCACCGCCAAATCCTGACGCTCTACGTGGGACAATACCTGATTCTGGGCCTGATCGGTGCGCCGATCGGTTTGTTGTTAGGGATCGTGCTCTCTCCTCTTCCACTCAAGAGTGTCGCAGCTTCCTTGAGCACTACTTATCATCCTCCTGTCAATGCCCCATTGGTGGGCTTGATTCTAGGTGGAATATCAGGTATAATCCTTCTGGCTACGTTGAGGCCGGCTCATCGTGGGGCGCGGGCGAACATTGTTCAGGCGATGGCCATAGGTGCGGAAGCACCTCGCTCGAAACCTTTTTGGGGTGTGCAACTGGCGACTCGGCTTGGCCTCCCGATAACTTTCGTGCTGGGTCTCAACGATATCTCAGCCAGGCCATTGCGTGCATTTATGACCGGTCTAAATTTGACTTTAGGCGTTGT
This sequence comes from uncultured Anaerolineales bacterium, assembly GCA_964643875.1. Taxonomy (GTDB): domain Bacteria; phylum Chloroflexota; class Anaerolineae; order B4-G1; family B4-G1; genus CAZXVB01. The sequence continues at coordinate 4,533 of CAZXVB010000117.1, forward strand.
GGGGGTCATATTCGGCCTGACGCTTAACGGAACTCTAAAAACCTATGAGGAGAATCCGGCCCTGCTGGGTATCGTGTACGATGCTGTTGTGACTCGCGAGGCAATGAGCCACAATCGCACCCAGGGTTTGTTGCGCCGCGCCCCCGACGTGGATGCCTTTTACAGCGAATACCTGCTTCAGGTGGAAACGTTACAAGGGCAAAAATTCCAGGCACGGGCTGTCGAAGGCGACCTGGAGGCGTTTCCGTTTCAGATATCCAGGGGACGGTTTTTTCGCCCCAATACGTACGAGGCCGTTGCCGGCCAGGGCTTGCTGGATTGGTTGGGGCTGACGGTCGGAGACGAGCTGCTCTTGATTGTGGACGACCGGGAAGAACGGCCCATCACCTGGCAGATCGTGGGCCAGTATCCCGAACCGGTCAACGCCGGGCAGATGTTGATGGTGAGTTGGCCCGCCATTGCCCGTCGTCTCGAAGGTGTGCAGCCACGCACGTATTTTCTGAAACTAGCTCCGGACGCCAACATCACCCGATTGAAGCATTATCTGGAACCGAGGCCGGAGTCTGATTTGAACGTGATTTTCGTCGAACAGGCGCTTCCGGACGCGGTTGTGTATCTGCAGGTGGCTATCTTTGCGCTGGGGGGTATCCTGATCACGATTGCTATGGTCAACGTATTCAATACGTCCTTGCTGGCCGTGCAGGAGAAGATCAGGGTGGTGGGGGTGCTTAAGACGTTGGGGATGACACCGGCCCAGGTCGTGGCGATGGTCAACACGACGGCCGGGGTGCTGGGTCTCGTGGCTGCTGTGGTAGGTGTCCCTTTGGGACTGGCGCTCACCCAGGGCATATTGACGGTTCTTTCAAGGGATTACGGGTTCGGTCGTGTCCAAGTCACATTGAATCCATTGTACGTTTCGTTGTTGGTTCCGACGATGATTTTCGTCAGTATGATAGGCAGTATCATTCCAGGGCGGAGGGCGGCGCGGGTATCAATCGTACAGGTTTTGCGTAATGAGTGAATATATCCGTCTGGTCTGGTTGCGTTCCAGGGCATTCCGTGTCATTCTGGTCATTGCTGTGCTCTACGCAGGGGCGCGGCTGGTGGTCCATGGCGTATACCTGGCGACGTTGTTGGTGCCCGAGAGCCTGCCGGAATGGGTGGGGGCCGAGGAGCCGATGGTGCCCAATGACCTTATGGATTATCTGACTGCAGCGAGCCATTTGCAAAACCGTCAAGATTTGTATTTAAAAGGAAAACTGGATCGAGTTGAATTCTATCAATACGCCCCTTCCTATGCATTGATGTTTACCCCCTTTCTTTGGTTATCCCCCATTGCTACTGTCACTATCCATACACTACTGCATATTGCTGCATATGGGGTGCTTTATTGGCAATGGGGTAGAATCTTTCACCTATTGGGATTAGGTCGAGCCAATGAAATGCTGGTACACATTCTCCCTATTTGGTTGATCTTTTCAGCATTTTGGAGTGATTTGGGATATCTCAATATTTACATCATTATGGCCTTGTTGGGCACGTTGTTGATTGATGCTATCTTGAATGAGCGTTTGGGATGGTCTCTTGTGTGGCTTTCCATCATTATGCAAACCAAACCCCAGTGGGCTTTTGCTGCCGCTATCCCTATGCTGCTTGGCCGCTATCGTTTTTTCATCAAGTTGATGGTTCTGGCCGTCGTGGTTTATGCTGCTATTGTGGGTGTGACGATGCTGATGGTGGGGCCAGCGTATGGATGGTTACAGTACACTGATTACGTCCGATTTTTGTCTGAAATGTCCAACAATTTTCCCTGGCGCGGCCCTGATATGCCTTTTCTGGGCTACAATCACTCGATTAAGCAGATCGTTGTCTACTTGCTAGGGGTGACTCCGGGCGCGTTCCGTCTGGCGACCGGTGTCAAAATCTTGCTCCTGCTGCCGTTGGCAGTGGTGGCGTTGCGTCACCTTTTCCGGCCAGCCGGTCGCCCCGGTCGTGACGTTCCGCGACGCGCTCTAGATCTGGCCTTTGCCCTGTATCTGGGGGCGTTCATCTGGCTGGATATGGTCTGGGAAGTCTCGTTGGGGATCGTGGTGTTCACGTATCTGTTGGCGACATTGGAAGGGCGAAATGCGAAAGTGCTGGTCTGGGCTGTTTTCTTGCCCTACGCCCTGGTGGACCTCTGGCAGGTGGTTAGTTTTGGCCTCTTCGGTATGGACGTGGTCGCGCCCGGCCCGTATGTCTTGACGGACCCCAGCATTTACCTTCCTCTCGTCATGATCGTCATCCTGACGTTCTACGTGCTGCTGATGCGAAGACTGTGGAGCACTGCGCCGGTGCCAGCCAGCCGGCTGGCCGGAGCCGGATAATGGATCGCGAGACATTCCTGAACTTACCCACGACAGAGGTGGCCCGATTGGTGCGCCAGGCGGGGCCGAAAGTGTGCGTGTTTCCCATCAATGGCACTCGGCGTTGGTTCATGCTCGAGTATCCGGAGCTGGCCGCCAATTTCATGGAAACCTATCTACAGATCGCCGGGCGGCGGCATGTTGCGCTTTATAAACTGTTCTTCGACCACGGCATCGAGACATTGTTGACGCCGGTCTTCGGGCCGGACATTCTAGAGCGTGGGGGAGAATACAACCGAGTCGTGGAGCAGGGGTTGTTATGGTTTGCCCAGAACCAGGATTTCGTGGAGTTCTACGAGGCCTACGATGTGCGTGTGCGTGTCTATGGGGACGCATGGCGCTATTTTCTGGATACCCCCTACGCGCCAGCACTGGAGGCTTACGACGAGTTGGCCCGTTGCACAGCCTCACATCACCGTTATCGTCTCTTCTTCGGTGTCTGTGCCCACGATCCGGCCGAGACGGTGGCCGAAATCGGTGTTCGTTTCTACCAGGAACATGGCCACTTGCCGGACAAACGCCGAATCGTGGAAGACTATTATGGTGAGTATGTGGCGCCGGTGGATTTCTTCATCGGCTTTGGCCCTCCAGCCGCTTTCGATATGCCGCTGATCGCTACCGGCAGTGAGGATCTGTATTTCACCGTCAGCCCGTCACCGTACCTGGACGCGCGCACACTGCGGGCGATTTTGTACGACCACTTGTACGCCCGCCGGGTGGACGATGCCGACTACGCAGTGCTTTCATCTCAGGACTGGCAGACGTTAGCGGAATTCTACAAACTGAACCACGGCCGCGTGCTGGGGTTGGGGCGTGGACATGCAAGTGGCAGTTTTTGGTATCCGTTGCCGCAGGTAGAGCTTCCCTCGCGCCTGGAGGGCTGAGTAGAGCACGTCTGGTTGTAGCGTCAGCCGGAGGAGAACTGTTTGCCGTAGCAGCGGAGCGCCCGCAAGGGTTGCCTTTACCGGTAATTCATTACCCGACACGCTTTTTCTGGGACGCAGATTAACGCAGAAAAACACGGATTTTCTTGGCAGTACTTTTGCAGATTTCACAAAGTGGCTTAGCTCCCCCCGTTCCACGGGGGGA